>JAURGP010000027.1 GCA_030833725.1 Candidatus Kapaibacterium sp.
CACAGGGAATGCCGATGAAGATGATCTGGCTGCAGCCATCGTGTATGCCGCACTCAACGGCGTCCAGGTGTTGAACTACAGCTTTGGTGATGTTGTCGACGCTCCCATCTTGGCGGATGCCATCCGGTTTGCCGATGCCATGGGATGCGTACAGATCTCTTCGGCCGGCAACACGGGCACGATTTCTCAGCAGTATCCGGCCAGCTACCCAGAGATCCTTGCCGTAGCGGCTACGAATAGTGCTAATCAGCGGGCTCCGTTCTCCAGCACCGGGACCATGGTAGGCATGGCCGCTCCAGGGCAGTCCATCATCACCACCGCCGTTGGCGGACGGTATCGCAGTGCCAGTGGCACCTCGTTTGCCGCACCCTACGTAGCGGCGACGGCAGCCATGTTACTACAGCAGAACCCTGGTCGCACACCCGCTGATATTCGTGCGCTGCTGATTGCCTCCTCGCTGGATACCGGTCCGACGGGTTGGGATGAGGATGTCGGTAATGGCGTCTTGCGAGCAGATGCTGCACTACAGCTTGGGAGCTCTGGTGGGGCAGGGAATCTTGTTCTGGCAGATCTACGCAGTAATCAGCGCTTCGATGCAGGAAGTGCACCAGTCAACGTACGTGGGTCAGCCATCATGCCACTCCAGCAGACGTATCGTCTCTTGCTGGGTAGGGGGCTGTCTCCTTCTGTGTGGACGGAGTTGGGGGTGTCGGAGCAAGCTGTCAAGAACGGCGTACTTGGCGTTCTCGCTCCCGCTCAGTTACCGTCCGACCGTTACACGCTGCGTCTGGAGGCCGAGCAACGTGATGGTCGGGTGATCGCCGTGCATCGCCGCATTCGCGTTGATTCCAGCACAACGTTTGCCATTGCCAAGCTTGAGGTGCACGGGGCTTGGAATACGGATCGTCGCTGCCTGTCGGTCCTGGTGCAATCAACCCAGCCCTCGATGTGTCGTGTGGTAGTGGTGCTTGCTTCCGATACGCTCGTGATCAGCAGTCAGCGTCGCAGTGGTCGAACCCATACCTTCGCCATCGACCCCGCACCCTATGCCTCACGAGGCACGCTTCACGTGCAGGTGTGGCCGAGTGGAATGCTCTCAGTAGAAGCAGCAGATGTAGCTGTCGTCGATACGATGGTAAGCTTTGATCTTGGCAACGAAGCAGCGCCTGGTATGGAAGCGTGGAGGACCACCACGACAGCCCCGTTTGCTGGCTACCTGCTCAACGATGTCCGGGATCTCTACGGCACGGGTGCGCCGTACTTTGTGATGAGTGATCTGTCGTCGGGTGGATTTGGGCGGATGCTCACCGTATCGCGCGATCAGCAAGGCTGGGGCTACCGCGACAGTACCTCTGACGTGTGGATTCCTCGAGCCATTGGTGATGCCAATGGCGACGGCCAGCTAGACGTGTTTGCCCACGTGGTGGGGCAAGCACGGTTGTACACCGCAGCCAGTCCCGGTGGTAATCCTTTTGAGACGACGCTGTTCTCCAGTAACGACGGAAGCAGGAATGCGGCCGGCATGGCTGATATCGACGGCGATGGAGTGGACGACCTCCTGCTACTCTCCAACGACGGCGTCGAGGTGCTTGCCTACAACGCCGGTAGCGGTGCGTTCGAATCCATGGGTCTTGCCGTGAATCCTACAGCGCCACGGCCGGGTAACCTGGACAACCGTGTCGACGAGATCAGCGTAGCAGCTGGGGACTTTGATAACGATGGCCGGATGGAGATTGCCTTTGGCGATACCGATGGCGACTTGATCATCAGTGAGTGGATGGGTACGAACTTCCGCACCGAGTTCGTGGCTGAAGGGGTCGGCGTGGGAGGCAGTGGCTACATTACGGCTGCCGATGTGGATGGCGATGGCGTGCCGGAGATCGTGCACGGCGTGCCGGACGACCCCAACGCTGGTGCAGATCTGGAGTACGGTCGGCAGCTATGGTCGTGGTGCGTGTACCGATCACCTCGCAGTGATGCCTACGACACGCTGTGGCACGACTACTTCAACGGTGTCCGCTACGGAAGCGGCTACCGGAACGGTCTCGGTGCCGGCCAGCTGGACGACGTTCCAGGAGACGAGGTCATCCTGTGTGTGTTCCCACGCCTGTACGTCTTCAGCCTACGCAATGGGCGCATGGTGCCACGGGTGTATACGACCGGAGCCGCATCACCGCGGATGCTGACCTACGACGTTGATAACAATGGACGCCCAAACCTTGGTTTTGGCCGAACGGCCGAGGGTATTGGTAGTATGGTGAATGTGGCCTTCCTGGAGTACGTTCCCGCCACATCGGGATTACCAGCTGCTGCGGGCCTGAGGGCGAGATACGTTACCCCCGACACAGCTCTGGTGGACTGGATGCCCGTGCAGCAAGCTGAGCGCTATGTGGTGGAGGGCTTCAATCATGATGTGTCGGCCTGGACGGTGCGAGATACCGTGCGAGTTACCAGCGTTCGGACAGCGGCATTCTCCTCCGATGCACAATGGAGTGTGCGCGTGACAGCACTGCCGGATGGTGCTCCGTCCTCGGCAGTCTCGCTGTGGTATAGCCCGGAGCCTGCCACCTTCGTGAGAGTCGCATCAGAGCCTCATGTGGCCGAACTCGCGCAAGGACTCCAGCTCCGCACCCAGTACAGCAAGCCCCTTGCCGAGCGCGGTGTCGATCCGATGTTGTTTCGCCTCGAGCCAGCTGGGGGTGGAGCATCCGTCACCGGACGCACCGTTGTCCTCGCCTCGGATGATACCTATGTGGTGACCTTCCCGGCAGTGGACTGGCTGACGACGTCGGTGGTGCTGTCGGTAGGGGGCTTTGCCGATCTCACAGGATTCCCGGTGATGCCCACCTCCAACGTGTCCGTGCCCCTGCGCACCGCGCCACCGGCTCCCGAGCTGCTGGTGGTGGGACTGGAGCAAGTGTCTGCCACGTCGGTGACAGTGGTGTTCTCCGAACCCGTGGATGCATCAGCGCAGGACGTGTCGGCCTACGAGCTTCTTCCTCAACATCTCTCTCGAAGTGCGATTTCCCGCGCCGAGCGCGTGGACGACCGCAAGGTTCGGCTACTCTTTGATGTCACTGCTCCATTGGCGGCACTCGGTGTGACGTACACCATCACGGTCAGCAGCGTTCAGTCGGTCTTCGGGGCTCCGATCACCACCGGAGCCGGCAACTCGGCGTCCTTTGTGCTTACAGCGTCTGCACTCACGAATGTGTTTGCCTATCCGCAACCTGTGCGCTTGAGTACCGACGTTCAGGTGACCTTTGCCAACCTGACGCCACAGGCCACGATCGAGATTCTTGATCAGCGGTTCAACCGCGTGGCACTCATCACCGAGACAGATGCCAATGGCGGAGCATCATGGGACCTGCGTGATGGAACTGGTACTCCCGTGCCACCCGGCGTGTATCTGTATCGCGTCACAGGTACTGTTCAGGAGGCGCAGTATGACTCTGGACTGGGTAAGCTCATGATTCAGCGATAGGCGTATCTGCTTCCGCCAAGAGTGTTCGCAACCCACCTACATTGCCGTTACTGAGAATGGCAATTACATCGCCCTCGGCTACAACATCCCGTAGCCAGGGAAGGACGTCGGCACCCCATCCTGGATCGGTCGCACGCTCGGCGGGAATCGCCATGGCCTGGATGGACTGCTGGCTCAACGCAGCCACGATCTGCTCTGTGTTTAAACGATCGTGTTCGGCATATCGCTCCGGTCGATTGACGGGTCCAACCACCACAGTGTTGGCCCCATCAAAGCACTGCTCCAGTTCGCGCTGGAAGAATGCGCGTGTGGTGGTGTTCGAGCGCGGTTCGAACACCACGTGAAGCCGTGCATCGGCGTATCGCTGACGCAGCGCCTGCACGGTAGCTCGAATGGCCGTTGGGTGATGGGCAAAGTCATCAATCACCGTACAGCCATGCCAGAGGGCAATCTCCTCCAGCCTTCGTTTTGGAGGTGCATACTCGCGCAGGGCGAGGACAGCTTCCTCGATGGTCACATTTGCCATCGTACATGCAATGACGGCCATGCTGGCATTGCGGATGTTATGCTCCCCGGCCATAGGGAGCGTGCAGGTTGCATAGGGCTTGCCGTGATGCAGCAGTGTCCACATCGAGACGTCTGCCTCTAGGGTAACGTCATCAATGCGGTAGGTGGCATCATCCGAGAAACCAACAGTGTGTACGGGTGCCGGCGCGTTCAGCGCGGCACGACGGGCCGTGGAATCGTCGGCATTCACCAAGAGAGCACCGTTCGATGGAATGCGTCGCACCATCTGCTGGAACGACCACACGATATCGTCGATCGTGTCGAAGATGTCGGCATGATCGAACTCGATGTTGTTGATGATGGCGATGGTGGGACGGTAGTGGACAAACTTCGAGCGCTTGTCAAAGAAGGCCGTATCGTATTCATCGCCCTCGCTGACGAACACGCCGGCGCGGGTGTTGTGTGCGTGGGGCGGTACCGGGCGACACCCACTGGAAAAGCCCCTTGGCACCCCTCCGATGAGAAATCCAGGCTGCCGCCCGGCATGGTGCAGCATCCATGCTGCCATGCTCGACGTGGTGGTCTTGCCGTGAGTTCCCGTGCAGACGATTGACGTGTTCCGATCAATCAGCTCTGAACCCACGAGCTCTGCCATGGACGTCATTGGCATGCGATCGTTCAGAACCAACTCCAGCTCTGGATTGCCTCGGCTGATGGCATTGCCAACCACCGTGACGTCTGGTGCAAGGTCGCGCAGACGGTCCGGATGAAAACCCTGATACCATGTGATGCCTGCGTCCGTCAAGACCGTACTCATCGGTGGGTAGACGCCTTCGTCGCTTCCCGTGACGGTGTATCCAGCCTGAGAGAGGGCAACAGCAACCGATCCCATGGCCGAGCCGGCAATACCAATGAAGTGGACATGTTTCATCGCAGGTTGTGAGTCTTGGACAGAGTCAGACGGAGAAAGTGGTATCTTTTGCAATCATTCAAGATACTCAACTGCCTCTTCTGGAGATTGCATGCTGCTTGAGCAGATTCTACGACGTAGCCTCATTCTAATACTGCTGGTGTTTACCTCGACATCCTCGTACGGACAGTTCTGGGAAGAGACCAGTGGACCACCTGCGTCGGCAACCTGCATGGTGAGCGATTCCCAAGGATGGATCTACGTCGGCACGGCCTACAGTGCGGTGTATCGGTCGTCGAATCGCGGTACTACGTGGCAGCGCCTAGATCGTGGCCTCGACGACGGCGGCGCGTTTTTCTACCTGATCAATCAGTTGGCGGTAGGAGCCAACGACGAACTCTTTGCTGCCGTGAATGGGAAGGGTATCTACCGCTCCCGAGATCGGGGTGAATCGTGGGATCTGTTGAACATCAACATCGACGTGGAGTCTGGCGCGCGCCTGACGGTTGCCTGCAAGGACCTGGGTACTGGAAACGATGCCGTGTTTGTGGGATACGATGCCGGACCACCGAACCTGTTCATGCGCTACTCCAGTAATTCCGGTGATACCTTCACCGAGGTCTCTCGCGGAAACCTGCCCACGGCGGTGTCGTCCATCTTCGAGACGTTTCTTACGCCCAACTCGAGCAAGCTCTTCGTCCTGGTGAGTTATAACAAGGGGCTCTATCGCTCTACCGACATGGGCGCATCATGGCGCCGGATCGACTCCGACCCCGCCTCGGGCGAGTCGGACGACAACTTCCTCACCATGCGTGCCGCTCCGGATGGCAGGCTGTTTATTGGACGTAATGCGCTTCCCGGCTCCACCAAATCAAAGAACGCCTGTGTCCTCCGGTCCTCGGATGATGGAGAAACATGGCAGTACGTGATTGACGGCTGGGACAATCGTGACATCACCAATAACAAGGTGACGGGTATTGCCTTTGGCCCTGGAAGCGATGTGTGGGCAATCACGGCACGCACGTCCGGTGTGTTCTACTCCAGCAACGGTGGTGATTCCTGGGTGAGCCGCAATGAGGGACTGCTGAATAATGATGGTTCCGGTAGCGGCATTGTAGCCACCGCTGATGGCAACGTCTACATCGCGCCTACGGGTAGCCCCGTCTATCGCAAGGCTGGTGTCACGTCCGTTGATGGCGATTCACCGTATCACCTTACGGGGACAGCGGTATATCCCAATCCGACGCGCGATCAATCCTTTATCAGCGTAACACTCGAGCAAGCTGGGTGGGTAGATGTGTCCCTCCATGCGGCCGACGGTTCGTTGATGGGGGCGCCGCAGACACTCTGGATGGAGAGCGGCGCTCACACGCTCCAGCGCTCGATGCAGGAGTTCCCTGCAGGACGGTATCTGTGGGTGGTGCGCAGCAACGGAGTCGTGAGCACGGGTATGGTTACCGTGGTGCACTAGCACGGCCCTCTAGAGCCCCCTACCGAATCGCCGTTACGTACCACAGATTCTGCTCATTCAGAGCAGATATCGTGACGACGCGTTTTCGTGACGTCTGCATCATTACGCGGTGTGAGGTGGTCGAGAGCGTGTCGACCTTCACCACCTGAACGTCGGTGTCCCGCAAGATGGCGTGCCACCGGTCCAGATCGTCGGTCAGCTCGTGGCGTTCGATCGCGAGTAGTGGACGTCCAGACGAGTGACGCATCAGCTCCGTGGCTGCCGTCAGGTTTCGTTGCTGTACTTCCGCTGTCCAGAGTAAGGCAACGCCAGTCGACGACCGTTGCGTGCGTCCTGGCGGGGTAGCTGTCGCTGTCTGGGAACCAATGACGAAAAGCTCGCAGGACGTGGTCAGAACGGCAAGCAGAACGGCAAGCAGAATGTCTTGTAGGATAACGACGTGGGTTCTCATGACGTCAACCTCTGCACCGTGAGCGTCAGGACCTGCGCAAAGGCCGGTGTGACATGGTCGATCGGATGCTGCATCCCAAAGGTGTGGGTAGAACCCGGAATCACGTCGATTGTTGTTGCACGATCAGCGTCGCGCAGCAACCGACGAACCTCGGCCAGGGGTACCGTAAGATCGGTTTCGGCATGCACGAAGTGTAGTCGGTCACCAAGTCCGGCAACGGCCCTCTGCAGAGAGAGTTCATCCCGGTGTTCCAGATACGATTCCACGTACGTGTAGTTCATGCGGAGTTCTTGTTGGGTGCGAGCGTGCTGCACCACATAGTATCCCTGCTGCCGCCATTGATCGATCTGATGTGGACCGATGCGCTCCCATGATCCTACGCTGTTCCAGCCTGTCACGGTGGTAAGGGGCTTGCCCTGTTCGAGTCGTCGTCTGCCGACCACCATGGCGATTCCTCCTCCTCGGCTGTGGCCAATCACATGCAGAGTCTCTGGATCGACGACTGCAGCCAAGGTTGCCAACTCCGACTCCTGCGTGATGGCTTCAAGGAAGTCCTCAACGTCGTGAACTTCGTTCATCAGTGTGTTCTGCGCAAAGTCCTCCAGTGCAATCACGCGATCGTTGGTGCCGCACATGCCATTCAGAGCAAAGTCCAGTCGAACCACGGCAAAGCCCTGTTGCGCAAGGCCCTGCGCCGCTACTGGCCAGAAGGCCCAATTGCGAAAGCCCTTGAATCCGTGTAGGAGAAGAACGAGTGGCACGCCACCAACCGGCGCAGGAGTTGGAAGCGTGATGGTAGCATACAGCAAACGCTGATCACGGTTGCGAATCGATACGGTATGTTCTGGTAGAACCATGGAAGGATCACTCCAACAGGTCTGGCCGACGGGTTCGGGTCTTCTCCAGGGACTGTTCCGTGCGCCAGGCCGTGATCCGTTGATGATCACCGCTGAGGAGGACGTCCGGCACGGCATGGCCTCGAAACACCTGCGGTTTGGTGTAGTGTGGTGCATCCAGCAGGCCGTGCATAAAGGAATCGTCGAGGACAGACGACGCATCGCCCACCGCACCAGGAATCAACCGGACGACGGCATCGGTGAGCACGGCGGCCGCAATCTCACCACCCGTCAGGACGTAGTCGCCAATCGAGATCTCCCTGGTTACCAGGAGATCACGAATGCGTTGATCGATCCCTTTGTAGTGACCGGCCAGAAAGATCAGGTTCCGTTGCGTGGAGAGCTGTGTGCAGATTCCCTGATGAAGTTGTTCGCCATCGGGGCAGAGGTAGATGACGTCGTCGTAGGACCTCTCACCCTGGAGCTGCTCGATACAGGAGAACACGGGTTCACACTGAATGATCATGCCACCGCCACCGCCATACGGTGTGTCGTCGATATGGCGGAATCGGTCGGAGGCATACTCATGCAGGTTGTGGACCACGATCTCCACCAGCCCCTTCTCCTGAGCTCTACCCACGATACTCGTGGAGAGAAACTCACCGAAGAGTTGCGGCACGACGCATACCAGATCGATGCGTAGTTCAGCCATTGATCTGCTCCAATCCATCGGGAATGCGCACGGTGACGCGTCGAGCCGTAACATCCACCTGTACGATGGTGTCGTCGATCACCGGTAGCGGAAGTGTGGTGCCAGACTCCGTGGTAATCACCCAGACGTCGTTCGCTGGCATCAGCCACACGTCGGTGATCACGCCAATGGTGGCACCCTGTTCCGAAACGGCAGTGCACCCCTCAATCTCTCCAATCGTGTAACGATCCGCAGATCGGATGCCGGCATCCTCCAAGCGGATGTAGACGGCCTGCTCCAGTAGTGCCGTGGCTGCCTCGGGCGTATCGACATCGGTGAAGCGAATCACCATCCTCTGTGGAGTCTGCTGGAAGGAGGCAACGGTCTTTACCGCAGCAAAGTCGCGGGTAAATCCTACGGCCACCCGAGATCCCGGCTGAAGCGCCGGACGCAACCCTACTGTGTTGCCCACCACCAGCGAGCCGTCAAGCCCGTGAGTGCGCAACAGGATGCCCAGATACTCGGAGTACATCGCCGTGGGGAGGTTATCCAAGGTAGGAACGCAACGCCTTCGACCGCGAGGCGTGTCGCAGACGGCGGATGGCCTTTTCCTTGATTTGGCGCACACGCTCGCGCGTCAAATTGAACTTCTCGCCAATCTCCTCGAGGGTGAGCGCCTGGTAGTCGTCCAAGCCGAAGTAGAGGCGGATCACCTCAGCTTCGCGCTCGCTCAACGAGTTGAGCACCTGCTGAACCTCCACGCGGAGCGATTCGCGCATCAACTCGCTATCAGGAGGTGGCTGCTGCTCGTTGGGGAGAATGTCCAGCAAGCGGTTGTCTTCGCCGTTGACGAAGGGAGCATCCACCGACAGGTGACGACCCGAAATCTTGATGGTCTCGGAAATCTCGGCAATCGACATGTCGAGCTGTTCGGCCAGTTCGGCCGCCGTTGGTTCGCGCTCGTACTGTTGCTCGAGTTCCGAGAACTTCTTGCCAATCTTGTTCAGTGCACCTACGCGGTTCAGCGGCAGACGCACAATCCGGGACTGCTCAGCCAGTGCCTGCAGGATGGACTGACGAATCCACCACACGGCGTAGGAGATAAATTTGAAGCCGCGCGTTTCATCGAAACGCTTGGCGGCTTTGATCAAACCAAGGTTGCCCTCGTTGATCAGGTCGCCCAGCGAAAGGCCCTGATTCTGGTACTGTTTGGCCACCGACACCACAAATCGCAGGTTCGCTTTCACAAGGCGCTCCAGTGCGAGGGCTCCCTCGACGCCACCGCGTTTGATGGCTTGGGCAAGGACGATTTCATCATCCCCGGTAAGAAGCTCCACGCGCCCGATCTCTTGAAGGTACTTGTCGAGAGATTGGCTTTCGCGGTTGGTGTATTGTTTCGTTATCCTCATGAGTGCGTCGCGTAGTTCGTGCGTAGGTGCCGTAAAATAGCCGTGGACGATCCCCAGGCCGTGATAGTGCAGGGTGCAAAGTTACTGATCCGAGGCCGATTCGCCACGAAGAAGTGCACGGTATCGACGCGTGGTGAGAACGTCTTGTCCGGCACGTACATCCGGATCGTAGGGAAGGAGCAGCCGGGTGAGCTCATCTCTGCCCCGCATCCGACTCACGGCCTCTGCTTGCAGCACGGCTTCCACTGCTGTGCGGTGGGTGACGAGTTCTCGCACCACGTACGCTCGCTGTGCCTCGATCGCCTGTTGTACCAGCGAGGATACGGTAGAGTCGGTGGGCGTTTCTGTAGCCACTGCAGCAAGGGTAGCGCAGCCGGGTAGGCGAACTGCAGGTATTGCAGAGACACACGCCACGAAACCTTCAGCACTTGGTGGCGTGGGTGTGCAGGTGGAGACGTAGTCGGCAACCACCCAGTTCCGCATCAGGGCCTGTAGCGTGGCTGGCACGCCATGGGAGTCACCGTTCGGCTTCACCATGATATCCGGTGTGATGCCATGTCCAGCGCGAACCGGTCGACCGTTGCGTGTGCTGTACGTCTGATCACGCCCAGCATCCGACCGCAGTCCTTCCTCCTGAATACACCTGCCCGATGGCGTGTAGTAGCGCGACGTCGTGAGTTTGAGGGTGGCGCCATTCCGGAGGGGGCGCACCGTCTGGACAAGCCCCTTACCAAAGGTCCTGCTACCAACAACAACGGCGCGATCCAGATCTTGGAGTGCTCCGGCCACAATTTCCGATGAGCTGGCTGTGGATGCATTCACCAAGATCACCAGCGGGAGATCGGGGAACACGGCCGGAGCCGTGGTGGTATGATCGGTGTTGCCCGCGTTGGCTCCACGCGTACTCACCACCAGCGTTCCATAGGGCAGAAAGATCTCCGACATCTGGATCGCTCCCTCCAGTAACCCGCCTGGATTATCGCGCAGGTCCAGGATCAGTCCGGTAAGGGGCTCGATGGTTTGCAGGCTGTCGATGGCTCGCGTGAGCTGGGTAGCTACACGTCGCGAAAACTGATCAATGCGGATGTAGCCGACGCCGTCTGCGAGGCGCTCCACAACGGAGATGGGCCGCAGTGGAATGCGCTCGCGTACAGCCGTGAGCTCTAGTGTATCCGGGCGACCATGGCGCACAACGGTCAATCGGCAGGCACTGCCCTCCGGACCACGTGTAAACCTGCGCACGGAGTCAACCGGTCGTGAGGCTACCAGGGCACCGTCGACGGCAATCAATCGATCACCCCGGCGCAGTCCGGCACGGAAGGCGGGGAAGTCCGGTACCACATCCGATAGCACCAGCGCGCTGTCGACGCGTGCCACGGAGAATCCCAGGCCGACGTAATACCCAGTCGCGAGCCGATCGACGGACTCACGTTCATCATCTACGAGATACACGGAGTAGGGATCTAGATCGGCCAACGTGCCACGGATACCCGCACGCACGACCGCTTCTGGTCCGACGTCCTCGACATACTTCGTTGCGATCTCCTGCAGCACGGTGCCGAAGTCCTCCATCGACGAACTCAGGCCTCGGTAGTAGTCGTCTTGAGCCACAGCGGGCGTCAGGACAACGCTCAGCTGGCATAGCAGTAGGGTAGCATACAGCAGGTGTCTCATGCCTGCAGTCGACGACGAATCTCAGCCTCCAGTGCATCAGCCGTCAGACGCACCTGCTGCATGGTGTCTCGGTCGCGCAGCGTCACGGTTCCATCGGATACCGTTTCACCGTCCACGGTAACACAGAACGGTGTTCCAACCTCATCCTGACGGCGATAGCGGCGGCCAATAGCGCCGCTGGTATCGTAGTCTACGCGGAAGGACTGCTGCAGGGACTGGCAGATGGCCTGCGCTGCTTCGGGCATGCCGTCCTTGTTCACCAAGGGGAAGACGGCTACGGTAGTAGGTGCCAAGGATGGCGCAAACTGCAGTACCGTCCGTGTCTCGGTGCCGCCGTCGGCAGTGCCCACCTCTTCTTCACGATAGGCATCGCAGAGCACCGCCATGAAGGTGCGAGTGGCACCCACGGCTGTTTCAATCACGTAGGGAACGTACCGATCCTTGGTTGCAGTATCAACGTACTCCAGCTTCTTACCGGAAAACTCCTGGTGGCGCTGAAGGTCGAAGTCGGTACGCGAATGAATGCCTTCTACCTCACCCCAGCCGAAGGGAAAGAGGTACTCAATGTCCTCGGCGGCAGCAGCGTAATGCGCCAGCTTGTCATGGGGCTTCCGGCGCAGGTGGTCGGCGTCGATACCAAGTCGCGTGAACCAGTTCCAGCGCTCAGCACGCCAGTATTCGAACCACTCACCCTCGGTTCCCGGGGGAACGAAGAACTGCATCTCCATCTGCTCGAACTCTCGCGTGCGAAAGAGGAAGTTCTTCGTGTTGATTTCGTTGCGGAAGCTCTTGCCAATCTGCGCAATGCCGAATGGCGGCTTCATGCGCGCCGATTCCATCACATTCTTGAAGTTCACGAAGATTCCCTGTGCAGTTTCCGGCCGCAGGAAGACCTTGGCATCGCCACTGGCTACCGGTCCAACGTGGGTTTCGAACATCAGGTTGAAGTTCCGCACCTCCGTCCAGTCCGTGGTTCCCGATACTGGATCCTTGATCTCAAACTCCATGATGATGGAGTGGAAATCTTCATTGGTCTGCACAGATGCTAGCCGTGCGGCAATGACCGATGCCTGCTCCGTTTTACCCTTGGATTCCAGTCGTGCGATATGCTCCTCGATCAGGTTGTCCGCACGGTAGCGGGCCTTCGACGTCTTGTTGTCGATCATCGGGTCGGAAAACTGCTGCACGTGTCCAGAGGCCTCCCATGTACGGGGATGCATCAGGATGGCGGCATCAATGCCCACCACATCAGGGCGGTAGGTCATGTGCTTCCACCACGACTCCTTGATGTTGCGGAGCAGCTCCACGCCCAGCGGACCAAAATCCCAGCAGCCGTTCAGACCGCCATAGATCTCGGATGATTGAAACACGAAGCCCTTCCGTTTGGAGAGGGACAGGATTGCGTCGAGGGATGTGCTCATAGACGGCAAAGTTCGCGCCAACGCCGTAAGTTTACAAGGTGGATTCTCACTCATCGTTGGGTTCTTCTATGCGCGCGAGCATGTTGTTTGTCCTGAAGCTGGTTGTTCTTGCACTGGTTGTGAGCTCGGACGCTTACGCCGCCGACGACAAACACATTTCCTTCAAGGTTGAAGCCCCAGCCACACCGGCTGGCGACATCGCCTGGGTGACAATCACGGCCACCACCGACAAACACTGGCATACGTACTCCACCAAGCACATCGAGAACCAGTATGGTCTGGGCCCGGTAGAGACCACGATCGAACTGTCGAAATCCACGACCGCCGCGCTGGGATCAATCGAAGGAAAGCTACAGCTACCAACGCCCAAGAGGAAGTACGACGAAGGCTTCGAAGTGACGATCGAAACGCTGGAGGGTACGTGGCAGTGGAAGGTTCCTGTCCGGTTGAAGCCGACGCTCACGCCAGGATCGATGAAGGGTGCCTTCGTGATTGGTCATCAGCTGTGTGATACCACCAGCTGTCTGCCACCAGACGAGTCCGAAGTGCCATTCACGATCAATGTGCTGGCTGCCGTTGCGGCAGGATCGGATACCGCCGTCGTCACGGACGTAGCCGAAGTGCCAGCCCCAGTGACTGAGGATGCTGTGGTACCGCCAGCTCCTGGTTCCAGTGAGATTGAAGACATGAAGCGCGACGGTCTCTTGGGCTTCTTTTTCGGGGCTATGGGTATTGGATTCCTGGCACTGCTCACGCCGTGCGTCTTCCCCATGATTCCGATCACCGTGAGCTTCTTTACCAAGCGCAACGAGCAACAACGCGGAAGGGCCGTCCGCGACGCCTTCCTCTACGCCATCGGAATCATCTCGACCTTCACTCTCATCGGCATCGTCTTCTCCGTGCTCTTCGGAGCGACGTCCGTGCAGGACCTGGCTGCCAATCCATGGCTCAATCTGGCCATCGGCGTGCTGTTCGTAACACTGGCCTTCAATCTGTTCGGCGCCTTCGAGATTCAGGTGCCGACGGCCATCATGAACCGCCTCAACGCTAAGGCACAGGGAACCGGCGTGGTTGCCGTACTGCTGATGGGCTTGGTGTTTTCGCTGACGTCGTTTACGTGTACCGTGCCGTTCGTGGGCACCTTGCTGTTGACCGCTGCCAGTGGAGATTACCTCTATCCGGCCGTTGGAACCCTGGGGTTTGCCACCGCCTTTGCAATTCCGTTCTTTTTTCTGGCGCTCTTCCCATCCCTACTTGCTGCCTTGCCAAGGGCCGGTGGCTGGATGAACAACCTGAAGGTGGTGATGGGATTCCTTGAGATCGCCGCAGCGGTGAAGTTTTTCAGTACGGCAGAGTTTGTATGGGGCTTGGGCGTGCTACCACGGGATCTCTTCCTAGCCATTTGGGTTGGCGTGTTCTTCCTGGTGGTGCTCTACGTGCTGGGACTGTTTGAAATGAAGCTCGACTCCAGAGTGGAGAAGGTGAGTGGACTCCGTGCCTTCTTCGCCGTAATCTTCGCTTCGCTCACGTTCTACTTCTTCAACGGCATGATGGGCAAGCCCCTTGCCGCCGACCTCGAAGCACTCCTGCCGCCGGATAACTACGAGCAATTGCTGGGTGGCGTCGGAGCACCACTCGCGCCAGCTGGTACTCAGGCCGGTGCCGGTGCCATCGATCACAGTTCCTGGTTGACCAGTCTGGACGAAGCCAAAGCCGTTGCCGCCGAAACGGGCAAGCCTATTTTCATCGACTTCACCGGCTTTGCCTGCACGAACTGCCGTCTGATGGAGAAGAATATGTTCCCCCGGCCAGCTATCAACGATCGTCTGGAGAAGATGGTACTGGTGCAACTCTTCACGGATCGCAAGGAAGAGCCTTACATCACCAACCAGAACATCATGCGCCAGTATGGGACGGTGGCGAATCCTCTGTACGTCATCCTGAAGCCGGACGGGTCCTACGTTGGGCAGTCGGCCTTTACGCGCGATGAAGCAGCGTTTGCATCGTTCCTCGACTCTGCGTTTGAATAATGTCGCTCGAGATCCAGCAGCTCACGGTTCATCAGTTCGGTTCCTTCGTGGAGCTCCTGAACGCTCTGGCCGACTATGAAGAGCTGGACCGGCCAGATGCCGACGCTGTAGAGCGTCTGCGTCGGGATGCCTTCGAAGATCGTCCAAGATTCGAGGCGGTCTTGGCGATGGAGGACAACCATGCCGTAGGCTATGCGATTTACTTCGAAACCTACTCCAGCTTTCTGGCGAAACCCACGATGTACCTCGAAGACGTCTTCGTGCTGGAAAGCCACCGCAGCCGCGGTATTGGCAGTGCTCTGTTCGAGCATGTGCGGCAGCAGGCTCTGCAGCGGGGCTGTGGTAGGATGGAGTGGCAGGTACTGGAGTGGAATACCCTTGCCCGTGATTTTTACCACCACCGCAACGCCGAATGGATGAAGCAGTGGTTGCCGTATCGACTCACGCTCTAGCGGCTACACCGTCACGAGAACATTGTCGATCAAGCGCGTGGTGCCTAGTGTACCAGCAATCAACAGCGCCAGCCGATCTCCAGGATGGTATGTGTCAGCTGGCAGCAGGGTGTCGGCGTCTACCGCCACGGCATATCCTACGCTGAAATCTTCTACCGTGTGCAGCTCTCGCAGCATGGCATTCTCGATGGCATGACGCGACACATCTTGGTCAGCAGCGGTAACGATGTCGGCAGCCGACGACAGGGCACGGTACAGCACCGCAGCACGGTGACGCTCTTCGGTTGAGAGGTAGGCATTGCGCGAGCTCATCGCCAAGCCGTTCGCCTCGCGGACCGTGGGCGCAACGGTCATGGTCACAGGGATCAGCAGATCCTCTACCAACCGACGAACCACGAGTGTCTGCTGGTAGTCCTTCTGTCCAAAGAAGGCTTCATCCGGTTGCATCGCCATCAGGAGTTTGCACACTACGGTAGCAACGCCATCGAAATGACCGGGGCGATGAGCCCCCTCCAGTACCTCGGTCACACCGTCGAGTCGGATCTTGGTCGTATATCCGCCGGGATACATCTCAGCAATCGATGGCGCAAAGACATGCGTGCCACCGCAGCGCTCGATGGTGGCGATGTCGGCGTCCAGCATTCGAGGGTAGCTATCGAAGTCCTCGGAAGGTCCAAACTGTGTTGGGTTGACGAACACCGAGGTGACGGTCACGGCATGGACGGCGGCAGAGGCTTCGATGAGCGAGCCATGACCAGCATGGAGAGCCCCCATCGTGGGTACACAGCCAATCGTCTGTCCGAGTTGTCGCGCGCGACGAGCTACCTGTTGCATCTCGGCGACGGTGGAGATCACCTGCATGTCACGTTCCTTGAGGATGAAAGCACGAAGATACTGTGTTACGATGGTGGTTCATCTTGTGCGCTCTGATCCTTCCGCTTCGCGTCGTTGGTCAGGGAGGTGTGGTGAGTGTCGCCCCTGAAACTGATGTGGTAGATCATGCCGTGTTCGACACGCTGTGGCGAGCAGCGAAACAGCAGGGCAAGGTTCGAACAACGGTCGTCCTTGGAGAGCCCTATCAACGCTATCGCTCCATGCTGGCCGGAGCTTCGCCGGAGAGATTCCTGCCTGCTGCGCAACTGGCCTTCTGGGTGAATGCCTACCTGGCCTGTCTCCTGGAGGTGTTGCACCATCGCCTAGGATATCGCTCAGCGCTGTGGGATGATGCGCTCCTGCAGCGCGACACCTTTCAGGTAGCCGGTGGATGGTACTCACTACACAGCATGGGCCTGCATATTGAAAAGGTGGCCGGAACGGTCAAGGCACGGTCCTTCCTCTGCACCGGAAGCAGTGCGGGACCTCCTCTCCTTCGAACCATTCCACGGGCACGCACGGTACGCACGATCATGCACGAGCAGCTGCGCCGGTTGTTCCGAGGCTCTCGATATCTCCGATTCGATCCGTCTGGCTCCGTTCTGCAGTTGGCGAGGATGTTCCAGGACTGGTTGCCGGCGATGGAGAGGGAAGGGGGCTCCGTGGCTGGGTTCCTGATGCCATGGCTCTCGGAGGAGACGGCAGCTGGCGTAGCGGTTGCCGGTGTGGCACTACGGATTCAGGTGCTGGATCGCTTTGACACGTGGTTGCACGGAAGGTAGCCACGACGCCGTAGCGTAACTTTGCACCATGATGATCCCCTTCGACCCTACCACGATGCCACGGCTCGATGCCGAGGCCGTTCGCACGAGTAAGCTCAGTGGCGTTCCATCGGACCACATGTTCATTTCTGAGTATGCCCACGGCGAGTGGCGGAAGTCGCGTATTCAGGGCTATCGCCCGATTCCGATCTCGCCCTTTGCCATCGGCATGCAGTATGCACAGTCCGTGTTCGAGGGAATGAAGGCCTATCGGTACCACGATGGTCGCATTGCGATCTTCCGGATCGATCGCCACGCCGCCCGATTCAACCGATCGCTCGAACGCATGTGCATGCCTGCCGTCCCGGAGGAGCTCTTCCGCGAGGCCCTCGTCCAACTCGTGTCGGTAGACCATGCATGGGTACCAGAGGGACCGGATTCCACGCTCTATGTTCGCCCCTATATGTTTGCCAGCGAAGAGCACGTGGGACTGCAACCAGCCAACGAATTCCTGTTCATGGTGTTGTCGGCTCCCTTCCGGCCACGATTCCACAAGCCCATTCGCGTGAAGGTGGAGCGCGAGTTTGTGCGTGCCGCGCCAGGTGGCGTAGGATATGCTAAGTGCGCCGGAAACTATGCTGCGGCCATGTATCCAACCCAGCTGGCCAAGGAAGAAGGCTTCGATCAGCTGGTCTGGACCGATGCGCTAACGCACAGTCGGGTCGAGGAGTCGGGTGCCATGAACGTGATGTTCGTCATCGATGGTGCACTGGTCACTCCGCCACTCAGCGACACGATTCTGGATGGCGTCACACGTGAGTCCCTGTTGATTCTGGCTCGCGAAGCCGGCATTCGCGTCGAAGAGCGCGATGTGACGGTCGAGGAACTTCGCAGTGGTATTCCTGGAGGGCAGGTCACGGAGGCCTTTGGTGCCGGCACGGCTGCCATTGTGGCACCGATTCGGACGATCTCGATTGATGGCGTGGACTACAACCTGCCAGATCCGCAGGACAATCACCATCACTCCATCATGCTGCGCTTGAAGCAGCTGCTGCATGAGATCCGGTTTGGCCTGGTTGAAGATCGTCATCAGTGGATGACCATCGTGGAGCCCCGTGCATGACCACGCTGCCTCTGCAGTACGTCAAAGGTATTGGACCGAAACGTGCAGAGGCCCTGGCTGCGGAGCACCTACGAACGCCGTTAGATGTGCTGAACTACGTCCCGCGCGGCTATGTGCAGCGTGATACGGTACCTACACTGCATGCCCTTCAGCGACACCTTACCGAGAGTACGCTCTGGGTAGAGCACGACTCCATTGACCATGGCTCTGTTGATCACGACCGCGAGATCTCCATCATTGCCACCGTTGTAGATGTTGCTGAGCGTGTGATTGGCAAGAACCGAAAGATGCTCACGGCAACGATCGCCGACGACTCCGGTGTAGTAGCTCGCCTCGTGTTTTGGAATGCGTTGGCCTACTATAAGCGACTGCTGGTGGTAGGTGCAACCTACGTGGTGAGTGGCAAGCCGGAGTTCGATGGTCGGTACCATCACCTGACGTTCTCTCATCCTGAAGTAGAGCGCATCGACGACGACGACATCGCCACGTACCGCAATGGTGCCATTCTTCCGAAGTATCCGCTTACGCAAGGGTTGCGGAATGCCGGCGTCACCATGCGTGTGCTGCGATCGCTGGTAGACCAGATTCTGCCCGATGCACTGCAGCAGGTGCCAGAATTCATCCCAGACGACATCCTGCGTGCGCACTCCCTGATGGATCGTGCAGAAGCCTACCGCGAGTTGCATCAGCCGCCTTCCATGGACGCCGTCCACCGGGCCCAACATCGCATGAAGTTCGAGGAGCTGTTCGAGTTCCAGTTGTTCCTGGCTCGAAGACAGTCCGAGCATAAGACACCGCAGAAGGGTCTGACGATGCACCCGCGCAGTCCACATGCTCGGGCGCTGATCGAGCGATTGCCCTTTCAGCTGACGTCGGCCCAGAAGCGGGTGATCCACGAGATTAGCAACGATATGTCGTCGGGCGTTCCGATGAATCGCTTGCTGCAGGGTGATGTTGGTTCAGGAAAAACCATCGTTGCCTTGTTGTGCATGTTAAACGTCGTGGACAATACCTACCAGGCCGTCCTGATGGCGCCCACCGAGATCCTGGCTGAGCAGCATGCCCGCAGTCTTCGCGCATGGCTGGAGGGTACCGATATCACGGTGGCCCTCGTGGTAGGGGGCCAGACGAAGAAGCAGCGTCAGGAGGCGCTCCAGCAGATCGCAGGGGGACAGGCTCAACTGATCGTTGGCACGCATGCAGCTTTTGAAGCCGACGTTACATACCATCGCTTGGGGCTGATCGTGATTGATGAGCAGCACCGCTTTGGTGTTGCTCAGCGAGCAGAGCTTCGCCGTCTTGGAATCCGTTCTCATGATGGAGAACACGTCGTTCCCCATATGCTCGTGATGAGCGCAACGCCGATTCCGCGGACACTGTCGATGACGCTCTACGGCGATCTGGATGTGTCGGTGATCAATGAGCTGCCCAGTCAACGGAAGCCCATCGACACACGCGTGGTGTTCGAGTCGTACCTGCCTGCAACGTATGCCTTCATGCGTGAGCAGATTGCTCAGGGTCGGCAGGCGTACATCGTGTATCCGTTGGTGGAAAAGAGCGACAAGCTGGAGCTCAAGAGCGCCGTAGAGCACCATGAGCAGTTGCAGTCTGATGTGTTTCCCGATCTTCGCCTCGGGTTGTTGCATGGTCAGATGCCATGGCAGGAAAAGGACCAGGTGATGCGCGCCTTTCTGGAGAAGGAGTTCGACATTCTTGTTGCAACCACGGTGATTGAAGTGGGGGTGGATGTTCCGAATGCCACGGTGATGCTGATTGAAAACGCAGAGCGGTTCGGTTTGTCGCAGCTCCATCAGCTCCGCGGACGTGTGGGGCGTGGGGCGCACCAGTCCTATTGTTTTCTGGTGGCCAAGGACCATTTCCGGTATCAGATGCGGCGCAACACCGATCCGGCGGAAGGAATGAAGGCAGCGGTCCGTCTCCGTACACTGGAGCGCACAACCGACGGCTTCGAGATCGCCGAGGTGGATCTTCGTCTGCGTGGCCCGGGCGATCTGCTGGGCACGCGTCAGAGTGGTCTGCCGGAGTTTCGGTTTGCTGATCTGCAGACGGACGGAGAGCTTGTGCAGGTGGCACGCACCGAGGCCTTTCGCGTGGTTGCCGCCGATCCTCAACTTCGTCGTCCGGAACACGCTGCCTTGCGTCAACAACTGATATCTCGTTTTGAGGCTGGTACGTACCAGACTGTTGCCTAATTCATACGTCATGAAACACCAACCTGTCCGTGTGATTCCCACCGATGATCCTCGCTCGCTGACCTACAACGTGAATGAAATCTTCTACTCCATCCAAGGCGAGGGCACGCGTGCCGGGCGTCCGTGTACATTCATCCGCTTGCAGGGATGTACGCTCCGCTGCACGTGGTGTGATACGCCCTATGCCTTGGATCACCGCGTCAGCGAGTATCAGATGACCGGCGCCGAGATACTACAGAAGATCGAAGAGATCGGATGCCGTTTCGTGGAGTTCACCGGCGGCGAGCCGTTGGAGCAGCCGGCCGTGATACCGCTCATGCAGCTGCTGTGTGACCAGGGCTACGAAGTTGCTGTCGAGACCGGAGGACACATCGATACCCAAGCTGTCGATCCACGCGTGATCACGATCCTCGATGTGAAGTGTCCGGATTCGAAAATGGACTCGCTGAATCACCTGGATAACCTCACACGCCTGCAGCCTCACGACGAGGTCAAGTTCGTGCTGGCATCGCGGACCGACTACGATTATGCTCGAGCGATGGTACGCGACTACAACCTGAGTTCGCGCTGCGCAGCCGTGCTGATGAGTTGTGTGTTTGGCAAGCTCGAGTTTCGCACGCTGGTGGAGTGGATCCTGGCCGATCACCTTGATGTGCGGTTCCAGCTTCAGCAGCACAAGTTTGTGTGGGATCCTCATCAACGCGGAGTGTAACCTGTGAATGCATCCTCAACAATCATGCTATGCTGCGCCGTGCTAGCGGGTGTCGTAACGGCGTCGTCGCAGGAAACGCTGTCTCGTGGCGGACCGTCCTATGCCAGCCCTGTCGTGCTATCGGAATCGGTCAACTCTTCTGCTGATGAGTATGGACCTGCTGTGGACCGTACCACGAACCGACTGCTCTTTACCAGCGAGCGCACAGGAACAGCTCAGCAATGGTGGACCACATGGTCGGGCACAACGGCAGAGCGCTGCGCGGGTACGTTCAACGAGGACGGATCCCACCGCGCCTACGTGACGGTCTCCGATGGCGGTGAAGCCGTGGGGGTGGCCTTCGTGCCGGGCGAGCGTCAGTGGGTGCCTACGCTGGTAAGCGTGCAGGTGGAAGGCACGCTGCTCCACATGGGGCGGCCGCTTGCAGCAGTACAGACTGCAGACCTGGATGTGTTTACCTCGCAACCAACGCTCTCGCCGGATGGACGCCGTATGGTGTTTGTGTCGGATCGCCCGGGAGGGGTAGGGGGCTTGGATCTGTGGATGTGCGACCGCGTGAGCCCGACGGAGTGGTCAGCCCCATTCCATCTGCCAGGCACGATCAATGCTGCTGGTGATGAAGTGTCGCCGCGATTCGTAAGCGCAGATTCGCTGGTGTATGCGTCGAACAGTTACGGTGGCAAGGGCGGATTCGACGTGTTTGTTGCCGTGCTGCGGAATGAAGCTTGGCAGGAGCCCCAGCCTCTGGATGTGCTGAACACCGAGTTCAATGATACCGATGCTGTTCAGCTGCCGGACGGGTCGTGGATCGTGGCAAGCGATCGTCCGGGTGGAGCCGGCGGATATGACCTGTGGTTGATCCGCCGGCAGCCCTAGTAGGCACTCTTCTTAGTTCTGCTTACCGTAACGTACGGCAACGCTGTTGTAGCCGTCAATGTCCAACGCGCCGAATGGTGTTTCCACCGTGCCCGCGTCCTGATAGGAACGTACCATACCTACGTTCTCGCCATAGTACTCAAAGGACTTCAGCGTTACGGCAATTGGGTTCGGGAATCCAGCAATGCTGATGGTGATGCCGAAGTCGGTGGTGTACTTCACGGTAGGAACGGATGTTCCAGTAATGGTCATCGTAGTATCAGCAACCTTCGCGCAGGTCATTGTAAACTGGGCATCAGCCGTAAGAGGCACTGGCACGCCGGGATACTCGAACTGCACGCCTGATACGGTTTCACTCAGTGCCGACCACGACGACGTCGCGTTGGCGTCGGCAACCTGCACCCAACGTGTGCCGAGGTTCACTGGTGGAAACTGGTCTCCTGCAGCAAGCTCGAGGTCCAGCAGGCTGTAGATCTTGGCACCTTCTTGTGCAAGGATGACGGTGTCGACTGGGTCGCCGGAGAAGTAGGTGATGTGCATGATGCCGGTCTTGGACACGCCCTTGCCATCGGTGATGCTCATGGTGCCGACAACAACGGTGGAGTCTTCACCATCGTCGATGGTGCCTTCCGTGGTGTAGCTTTCATTGCTGTTGATGACGTACGTTCCGACGGCACTGGGGATGTAGGTCTTGTCGGTAGTTGGCGTGACCGTATCATCCGAACAAGCCACGGTCATCAGCGAGGTAGCGACGACCACTGCGAGAAGGTTCTTCATGGACATGATCCTGGTAGAATTGGGTGGGTATGAGCGGAGGGCGAGGGACTCGAACCCCCACAACCTTTCGGTCGGCTGTTTTCAAGACAGCTGCAATACCATTATGCGAGCCCTCCGTGTGGGCGCTATCGGGCGATTGACGCCTGCGCCAGTACAAATGTATGCATCAGATCGAATCAGATTGCATTAGATCGCATCCGGTGTCCTGCGCAGGAACCGTAGGACGTTTTCTGCACGAATCTTGTGTAGTACTTCTGGTGTGAGGTCGGTCATCGTCTCGAGGAACGCCCCATGGTCCAGGTCGCCGAGAGGAAAGGGGTAGTCCGTACCGTAGGCAACCTTGTCGGGGCCCATCACACGTAGGAGGTAGCGCAGGGCATCGGCATCGTGGGTGATGCCGTCAACCCAGAACTTGCCAACGTACGTCCTGGGATCGGCCACGCTGTTCACGTCCACCAGGTCCGGCCGGACCGCCCAGCCATGGGCTAAGCGTCCCAGTGTGAACGGAAACGAACCACCGGCATGGGCAAACATCACGTGCAGATCAGGGTAACGGTCGAAGACTCCACCGAACATCATCGAGGCAATCGCATTGGTGGTTTCTGCCGGCATACCTACCAGCCAGTCCATCCAGTACTTCTGATTACGCTCGGATCCCAGCATCTCCCATGGATGAACGAAGATCGCCGCCTTGAGCTGTTCGGCTGCAGCCCAGAACGGCTCCAGGGCTGGATCATCAAGGTTCCGTCCATTCACGTTCGATCCAATCTGGATTCCTGGCATCTTCAAGTCCTGCACGCAGCGACGGAGTTCCTGAATCGCCAGCTCCGTATCCTGCATCGGCACGGTACCCAGTCCAATAAAGCGTCCAGGATGCGAGGCAACCACGGTTGCGAGTTCATCGTTGAGAAACCGTGACCATTCCAGACAGTCCTGCGCCGGTGCCCAGTAGGAAAAGAGCACCGGTACTGTGCAGAGTACCATCGTATCTACGCTGTGGGCATCCATGTCCCGCAGGATAGCTACGGGGTCCCAGCAGTTCGGTTCGATTTCCCGAAAAAACCGCCCGTCGTCCTTCATCATTCGGGCGTTGCCGTTCTCAAGGTGATGTAGGGTAATCCAACCTCCGTAGCCAAACTTCTCCTTGAGTGATGGCCAGTGTTTGGGTAGGATATGAGCGTGTGCGTCGATCTTCATGCTAGGGTCTAGAGGGATGCAGGGGGCTCCATGATGGTGCCACAGGAGGCACAGGTGCGTTTGTTGACGTCGCCGTAGAATCGCTGGAAGAGGGGAGGGAGCTCCTTGACAATGTCCTTCAGCGGCAGAAACTCCTCGTAGAGTTTGGTGCCGCAGTTCTCACAATACCATTGAAAGGCATCGAGCTCTTCGGGCTGTCGCTTGCGTTCAATCACAATCCCTACGGTATTCGCCGGACGCTGAGGTGAGTGCGGCACTTCCCCAGGCAGGAGAAACACATCACCCTGACGAACATGGATGTCGCGCGGTGTGCCGTTGTCGATCACCTTGACGGTGATATCTCCCTCGAGCTGGTAGAAAAACTCCTGCCCATGGTTAAAATGGTAGTCCTTTCGAGAGTTTGGCCCACCAACCACCATGATGATGAAATCGCCATCTTCGAACACCTTGGCATTCCCCACAGGAGGACGTAGAAGATCACGGTGTTCTTCAATCCATGTGTTCAGATTGAACGGGGCTTGTAATGACATTCTGGCTCCTGCCGTTTCTCGGGATGTTTGCTAGCTTGCTTTCCGAACTTACTGAAGGAAAGCGAGAAGTATGGATCTGACATTGCATGGCAAGCACGCCCTTGTAGGTGGGGCGTCGATGGGTATCGGGCGAGCTGTTGCACACGAGTTGGCCCTAAATGGTGCTACGGTTACCGTGATGGCCCGATCCGAGGACAAGCTGGCTGCCGTTGTGGCAAGCCTGCCAACGCCGAATCAACAGGTGCATCGCTATGTCGTAGCGGACGTATCACAGCTGGCAGAACTGCAACGTGCCGTGGAAAACCTTGTGAATAACCACGGTCCGATGCACATCGTTATCAACAATACCGGTGGCCCCGCCGGTGGATTACTGCAAGAAGCTACTACGGATGCACTCATCCAAGCTTATCAAAATCATGTACTTGCAAGCCATGTGATAATGCAAGCTGTTATCCCCAGCATGAAGCAAGCGGGATACGGCAGGTTTATCAACATCGTGTCGACATCTACGAAACAACCCATCGACGGGCTGGGTGTGAGCAACACGGTGCGTGGAGCCATGGCTAGCTGGGCCAAGACGCTGGCTACTGAGGTTGCTCCCTTTGGCGTTACGGTGAACAACGTCCTTCCCGGAGCTACCGAAACGCAGCGGCTCGAGGGCATCATCGACCGCAAGGCCCATGCAGCCGGTGCCTCCACCGACCACATCCGAGCTGAGCTCATCGAGGAGATTCCGGCCGGACGCTTTGCGCTGCCCTCCGAGATTGCTAATGCGGTGGCCTTCCTTGCCTCGCCAGCTGCATCGTACATCACGGGCACCAGTATCCTCGTGGATGGGGGGCGCACCCGAGCTCTGTCCTAACTTTCCACTTCATGTGGATAACCTGTTGTGAAAACCTGTTGTTTTCCACATCGGGCATCTTGCGTCATGTGATGTCAAGGTGTACCTTTGTCATGTTGTAAGCATAAGGTTTCTAAACAGGATATCGTTGACAAGCCGACAGCTTACCGTAAGCTTACCGAGAGTGGATCGGTAGGGGGGAACTAGACCGACGATCGTTGTCCACATGGTGTGGATAAAGTTCAACGGTTGTCCACATTTTCGCGAGGCATGCAGTGTTGCAGAGAGGACGTGGAGAGCAGACCGTGTTCGATGAACCGCGACGTTCATCGGGGGTGGTGGTCTCTCTCCTGATTCTGGCCTTCGCCTCGCTGGCCGCCCACCATTGGCTGGGCAAGCAGATCATCGAATCAAGCCGCTCCGAAGGCGACACACGGTTGAGTCACAGTGCTGTGCAGGCCGTTCTGGCCCAGGTCCATGGAGCCGAGCATCGTAGCGTCGATCTTGCAGATGTGCGTGACAGCCTCGAGCGGATTCCGTTTGTACGGTCTGCCGTTGTGTACTTCCACGGAGTGCGGGGCATTGAGGCGCTGATACAGGAGCGCACTCCGGTTGCACAGATCGTGCAGTTGGACGGCTCCTTGCGCTACGTCGACGCCGACGGTATGGTGCTTCCCGCAACGGCCTGCGTGGTTCCACATACGCTTCCCTTGATCCGACCCGACAATCCACAAAGCAGTGCCAGTGTGGCAACGATGGTGCGTGTGCTGCTGACAGCACAACGCGAGTTGTCTCCGAATCTCTACGCCACGATTTCCGAGCTCACAGAGCGTCCAGGTGGCGACCTGCTGATTATGGCGGATCACAACACCTGGCGTATCGGTTTGCCGGAAGCTCAGCGCTACCGGGAAGCGTTCGCCGACATGAATGTCTTTTGGGATCGTGCTGCTCGCAGTGGATCCATGCCTCGGTTTGCCGAGGTTGATCTGCGTTGGAGCAGGCACATCGTGGTACGTAGATCTGGTGGGGAGCATACCTGATGCACACGACAGCAGCTCATGATGCAACGAGCGATCTTCGCGAGCCCACCATCCACGTAGGACTCGACATTGGCACAACGAAGGTGTGCGCTGTGGTGGCCTCCGAGGATCCGGTTACTGGCAAGATCGACATCATCGGCGTTGGAACGGCCCCGTGTGATGGTCTGAAGCGTGGCGTGGTGACCAACATCGGCAAGACCGCTGATGCCATTCGCATCGCGATTGAAAAAGCTGAACAGCAATCCGGCTCCACCATTCGCAGCGTTGTGATTGGCGTGGCCGGCGACCACATCAGCACCTTCCACACGCGCGCCATCGTTACAACCACATCAGCCGAAATCTCAGCGACCGACATCCGCCGGCTGCACCATGAGCTGGCACAGGTGCGCATCACACCTGATCGCCGCATTCTTCACGTGATTCCGCAGGAGTACGTGATCGACGGACAGGATGGAATCTCCGATCCACTCGGCATGAGCGGTAAACGCCTCGAAGCCAATGCGCTGGTGATCACCGCCTCGTCTACGGCCGTCGAGAACATCTACCGTTGTGCTGAGCGCGCAGATCTCCACGTGGACGCGCTCGTGCTTCAGCCCCTTGCAAGCGCCTATGCCGTCCTGGACGATGCCGAGAAGGAAGTTGGCGTGGCCATCATCGATATCGGTGGGGGAACCACGGACGTAGCCGTGTTCAAGGACAACGTGCTGCGGTACGCTGCCATCGTGTCGATTGCTGGGCAGAAGGTGACGGATGACATCGTAGCCGTGTTGGG
>JAURGP010000028.1 GCA_030833725.1 Candidatus Kapaibacterium sp.
GCAACATGGTGCGATAACTCACATTCGTCTCCGCCATCGCAGTAGATGAGCACCACGCGGTCCCGCGGAACCATGGCCAGCAGATCACCGATTCGGCCCTGCACTTCACCGCCGTAGACATTCACTGCCTCTCCAATGTAGCCGGCAGCGTAGGACTCCGGCAGACGAGCATCGATCAGGTAGTGATCCCCGGACAACAGCTGTTTGAACGTTGCAAGGTCGATCTCACGGATCACGCCCGGAGCCGGAGTAAAGGCTGGACGCTCCATCGGCTGGGCAGGAGACACGGCAGTTGTAGCCGTATCCTTCGTCGTTGAAGCGAAAGTTGTCGTTGAAGCAGAGGTCTCGAGAATCGTATCGGCAACAGGCACCGTAGCTGGGGGGAGATAGCCCTGGAGCTCTTCCGGTGTTGCAGCAACATGTTCAATCACGGGTTTCAACCACGGGATCTGTCGGGGATTGATCGTGTTGAAGGCAATGGCTAGCCCGAGGGCCGCCAGCACGAACAGTCCCGCTTCTCGTACGATGCCCGACGGCTGGTGTCCGGCTGAACTCGTGTTCATGCGCCCGAGTGGCTCGCCCCCTAACAGATGAACGTGGAGGTGAAACACGGTCTGGCCACCATGGGCATTCACGTTTGTCACGAGGCGATAGCCGTCCTCAGCAATCTTGAACTGGCGAGCCAGTTTCTGGGCAACCAACATGATGTGACCCATCAATGGCCCATCCTCCTCCGCGAGCGCATCGATCGACGGAATGGGCTTCTTGGGAATGATCAACAGGTGAATCGGTGCCGATGGGGCGATGTCGCGAATGACAATCACGAGATCGTCTTCGTACTCGATGGTTGCCGGGATCTCCCGGTCGATGATGCGTTGAAACAGTGTGCGCTCCATGGCAAATCCAGATACTTGATCAAATGCTCGACGAAGAACGAGCTACAAACGAACGCCGATGGCAAAGTATCCCAGATACGGACCCCACGCAACGGCTGGTGGTGCATCCAAAAATCGGAATCGTCGGCCAACCGAAAATCGCGCCGGCCCCACCGGCGTGTCGAAGCCAATGGTAGCCCCCACTCCGTGCTGGAGGTCGGCGATGCGAATCTTCTCCGGAACAGCCCACACGGCGCCCACATCGTAGCGCGCCGAGATGTAGGTGTCGAAGATGATGCTGAACGGAAGTTTGATCATCGCTTCAAGGTTCCCGACCACGATCTGCCGACCACGCTCCTCATCCTCTCGCATACCAAAGAAGAGATCCTGACCGCCAAGACTGAATAACTCCGCTCCGGGTAAGGTAAGGTCGGCAGCGCCGATCCGAAATGTCGGGGTCACAAACACATTACCCACTGGGACGATCCAGCTAGCCAGCGCCGAGGCCTTGGTAAACGACACGCCGTTGGACAGACTGAGAACACTCGATTCTAGGAACAGGTCGATCACCCTGCCAGAGGTGGCAAAGTCGATACGGTTACGATCATCCCATCGGATGACTCCAATCAAGGTGGCAAGGGGCTGAAAGCCCGGTCGGGGAAACGTTTCTAGGTCGCGATAGCGCTGCTGCTCGTAGCGAAACTCACCCAAGATCACGCCATTACGCTCGAGTTGTCGTCCAGCACTGACGCGCGCACCAATTCGATCCTCAGAAAACTCCGCAATGCGATCACGCTCCATGAGCGTCCGCGAGGACGTCTGTACGTTCTGGTAGATCCATACGTTGCGGAAGGAGGTATAGGCACGGAGCTGCGCCGTCCATAAGGAGCCGGCGATGCGTGGAATCTCGAACTCCACATTGAAGAGTCCTGATCGTGCTCCAAGCTGGCCAGTCATACCAATGCGGAGACCGGAGAACACGGCGTTGATCTGTAACAGATCAAGACTACCCTGACCGTATCGCTCGTTATCGACGCGTCCACCGATCCGAACAATCTGGTTGCCAAGATTGGTTGCACCAATCAACACCGTGACTCCCGAATCGGCATGTGGTTCCACGCGCAGGTCCACATCCGTGACCAGTTCCGAGGCTCGGAGGTTGTCGGCCGAGCGCGTCAGCGCAGCAACCGTCAATCCATGACCATTCGCAAATGTGAGGTCTCGGCGAACGCCAGCAAGATCCACAGGCCGCACACGCTCAGAAGTAATGTCGGCAACAGCTCCGCCATCGATGGTAACCACAAGGGTATCGTTGTCCATGGTGATGGCCCGCACAAAGGCAAAGGCGAAGCCCTCAGCGCGTAACTCCCGTTGTACGATCGTGCGCAGCCGACGGTCATCAACCATGCCATCCATGCTCTGGAGATAGGTAGCTACGGCCTGACTGCTCGCCGTCACAAGGTGTGCAAGGGGCTTGCCCACAATCTCGCAGCGATAGGTCGTTGCTCGGGTTAGAGACGGACGTGATTTCTGTGGGACGGGAAGATTGGCTGCGGCCTCATAGCCAGCTGTGATGGCCTCACCCAAGTGAGTGATGTCGAATGTGCGTATCGAACCCAGTTCCGGCGTGATTACCACCGTTGCTTTCTGCAGGGCTGCTGAGTCGAGCTGCTTCATGGCAATCGACAGCGATTGATCAGCGATCGACAGTGGATCCGTGATCTCCGATGGGTCCAACAACGGACTGGTGGTGTTCACCACGATGGTGATGTCGGGATGCAGTTCGAGGGCAGGGTCGATGGGAATGTTTGCCGACAGACCGCCGTCCACGAGGATGGCGTCGCCAACGCGAACGGGGGCATACCGCAATGGAAACGAAGCGCTGGCTTGAAGCGCTGTTGCAAGGTTTCCGCTCGAGAGTGCGACCCACTTGCCGGTGGCAAGGTCCGTGGCGACGGCTCGAAAGCGGCAGGCCAGCGAATCAAAGGTGCGCACGCTGTTGAGCGGGCTGGACCAGAGGAGCTGTTGAATCACCGACGCAAAGCGTGCACTCCCAGCCAAGGCCTGAGGTGGCACAAACTCGAAGTTCCGAAAACGCAGTGTGATGATGTTGCGGTCGTCTTCGGCCTTCTGGGCAAAGAACAGCGTCTCGCGTTTGGTGTCATTCTGAAATGCTGATACCTCCGCCCAGTCGATAGAGCGGAAGAGAGAGTCCAGTTCCGTTGCCGTATAGCCTGCGGCCCACAAGCCCCCTACAATGGCCCCGAAACTCGAACCCACAATGATGTCGGGCTGAATGCCCAAATCTTCCATGCGCTTGAGCACACCAATGTGCGCAGCACCACGCGCACCACCACCGGAAAGCACCAAGGCGATCGTAGGATTCGCCGTGGTTTGTGCGCCGAGCGTACTACCAGCAACCGCAACGGCGATGACGGCAAGAAGGAGTCGAAAAGGATATCGTAGGCTACTTCTTCCCATGTTCCTCGCCATACACCTCGGCATATACCTCGGCCATGGCCAGCCACAGCGCGGCATGGGAGTCTTCCACTGCGATGCGATCGGCAACGCACGCTGCTGCCAGGTCGAGGGTGCCCTCGTGCGTGAACACGTCGTTGACACGACCGGCGTCGATGACACGGAGAATGATCTCGGCGACCTCTTCGGCTGTCATCATGCGCGAAAGTGGCGCCAGGGTAAGTCCTCGTTCGTTGGCAATGGTGCGGGATCGTGGGATGGCTGCGCCGTAGAGGTCGTTGATCGAGCCACCCTCTGTGACGCCGCCCCATTCGGTAAGCACACCGGCAGGACAGATCACCGTAGCGTGAACGCCAGTGCCAATCAGTTCGGCGCGCAGGGCTGCCGTAAATCCAACAACGGCATGTTTGGCGGCAACGTAGGCAGCATTCAACGGAAACCCTTGACGGCCGGCTACGCTGCTGATGTTGATGATGTGGCCACTGTTGCGTTGCTTCATGTGGGGCAACAGCGCACGGGTAAGAAAGAACGGACCATCCACATTCACCGCAAACATCGAGTGCCACTGTTCTGTGGACGTATCCTCCACCGACGCATAGTTACCACGTCCGGCGTTGTTCACTAGAATGTCGACGGTTGCTCCGTTGAGTGCGTCCACTACCTGCTGGCAACCGGATTCCGTAGAGATGTCGGCTGTGATCGCATGGACGTGGGAGTCTTGGGAGAAGAGCTCGTGCAGGCGATCAGCTCTGCGGGCTACGGCATAGACGGTCCAACCACGATGGGTGCAGGCACGTGTGAGCGCCGCTCCGATACCAGAGGATGCGCCAGTGATGAGTACCGTGCGATGGGAAGGCGTTGTGTTCATGTTCGGAGCAGTGTATCAGAGGATGCGAAACTGGTTGTACTGTCGTGTGTCGGTTTCCATGTCCGTGCAGACGACGTCCGAAACGGCTGCAAAGCGAGGGCCCTGCCGCAACAGCATCTCGAGCTCGGTAAGGGAGGTGCTGTCGCCCTGAGCAATACACTCAACCGAGCCATCCTCAAGATTGCAGACGAAGCCCTTGAGTTGCAACGCATGAGCATGGTGGAGGACGAAACGTCGAAAGCCGACACCCTGGACGCGCCCCTTCACGAGAAACTGAACGGTAGTGCTCACAGGGTTTCCTTTCGTACAAGCGTGGTGGTGGCCTGTGCCGTTGGCGTGATCAAGACGTCCTGAATCGATACGTGGGCAGGTCGCGTTGCGGCGAACAGCGCAACGTCGGCAATGTCGGCTCCGGTAAGGGGCTGATAGCCCTTGTACACCGTGGCCGCGCGGTCGGTGTCGCCACGGAACCGCACGTCGCTGAACTCCGTCTCCACCAGACCGGGATCGATATTGGTCACGCGTACGCCCGTACCGTTTAGGTCGATTTGCCAGGAGTCGGAGAGCATCTTCACGGCAGCCTTCGTGGCACTGTACACGTTGCCACCGGGATAGGGTTGCAGTCCAGCAATCGAGGCGATGTTGATCACCGTGCCAGAGCCCCGTTCCACCATCCCGGGAAGCACGGCACGAGACACGTAGATCAATCCCTTGAGATTGGTGTCGATCATTTCCTCCCAGTCGGCGTGCTCGCCGTGATGGAAGGGATGCAGTCCACGAGAGAGACCGGCATTGTTGATCAACACGCTGATGTTCGACCACTCAGCTGGAAGATCACCAAGTGTGACCTCTACCTGAGAGCGGTCGCGCACGTCCACGGTGTGGGTCAATACGGAAACGTTGTACTGGGAGCGAAGAGTGTCGGCAAGGGTCTGGAGTCGATCGGATCGGCGTGCCCAAAGGATGGTGTGATAGCCCGCCTGTGCAAAGGCGTGGGCGCAGGCTTCGCCAATACCGGACGACGCGCCCGTAATCAGTGCAATCAAATGCTTCATGAGGGGTAAATTACTGAATGCGCACCACGCCACCGTTGTCCACGAGCCCCTTACCGTTCCATGTCCCACATCCATCGCAGGTCCTCCTGAGTGAGGGCACGCCGGTCTACCATGTGCATCGAGCATCATCCGACATCACCACCGTGGTGCTGCACTTCCATGCGGGTGGCGTACACGCACCGGAGATGCCCGGCAGCACGGCCATGGCGATGGAGATGCTAGTGCGTGGAACAGAGCGCCTCACGATGCAGGAATTCGCAGAAGCTGTCGAGCAGCTGGGTGGCCAGATCCGGTCGTCTGCACAGCGTTCGTCGAGTAGCATTGCCGCCGTTGGACTTACCGAACATGCCCCGGCGCTGCTGCGACTGATGGCTGAGGCCATGCAGACTCCGCGCTTCGACCCTACAGAGCTGGAGGCGGCGCGCGCCCAGTGGGTGAGTGACGTGCGCATGGAGGCTGCTGATCCCATGTGGCTGGCCAGTCGCGCCCTTGCACGGGTGAGTTTCTACGGCCATCCCTACGAACTGCCATCGCGTGGGAACGTTGGTACGCTGGAGGCGCTGACACCCGAGGCCGTGTACGAGGCTTACCGCCAACTGCGGCGTGCTCCACGCACGATCATTGTTGCCGGTGGGGCAGCTCTGGACGACCTCGTCCCCACGTTGGAAGAGCTTGTGCAAGCGCTCGATGCCGTACAGCCGACGATTGCTGTTCCTGCTCCAGTGGTACCTGCCGGTAGGGCAGGAGTGGTGGACGTTGCGGATGCCGTGCAGACGGCTCTGGCGATCTCCCTGCCTGGGCCCTTGTACAGCCATCCGGACTTTCCGGCTGTTCGCCTGATCACCACGGTGTTGGGAGGATACGCACTCGGAAGACTGTTTACCGTGCTCCGCGAGGAAAAAGGCTACACTTACGGCGCCTATGCCGGTGTGGACGTGGTGGACACGTGGGGCACCATCGACATCAGCACCAGCGTAGGAACTGAGGCAACGGCCGACACGATTGCCACGATTGGATCCATGCTGGATGAGCTGTGTTCGCAGCGCATTCCGGATCTGGAGCTCAATGATGCTCGCCAGCATCTGTTGGGTTCCTATGCCAGAGCGATGGAAACACCTCAGCAGGTGGCCTCGGCCATCTGGAGATTACTGTTGTTTGGACTGCCGATGGACTACTACGAAGCCACTGTGCAGAGGATTGGTCAGTTGCAGCCATCGGAGCTTGAGCCGGTGCAACAGAGATGGTTCGACCGCTCAGCGTGGTTGATTGGTGCCAGCGGTCAGAGCTCTACCATTACGTCTGCCTGCGCAGGGCAGGTACACGAAATCCAAACCTGGATGCCCGTGGAGTTCGAGAGGTGACGCGCGGCATCGACATCCGCTTCGTGCTGATCGCCATAGGATTGCTGCTTGCCAGCATCGCGATGGCGCCCTGGGCGGTGTTTGATGCCTTTCAGGCCGCCGTTGGCAATGGTGGCATCATCGGTCCCATTTGCTCGGCCATGGGCTATGCCTACGTTCTGAAGGCCACTGGCAGTGATCGCGACATGGTGTTGTTACTTACCCGACCCCTGCGATCCATGCGCTGGGCGCTGGTGCCTGGCGGTGTTGCCATCGGCTTTATCACGAACATGGCCATTACCAGTCAGACAGCATCGGCAGCTGCGTTGGGACCTGTGCTGATACCGATCATGCGTTCGGCTGGATACTCTCCGTTGGCCGCTGCCGTAACACTGTTGGTGGGATGTTCGGTGGGAGGTAATCTCTTCAATCCGGGCGAGCCAGATATCGTCACAATCAAGGACGTGACATCCGTACTGAGCGCTGATGTGATCAACGTTGCGGTAGTACCAAATCTGCTGGCCGTTGCCGCGGCAACGCTGGTGCTGATGCTCACGTTGCGCCCCACCGAGATACCGACAGACGTACCGACAGACGAAGAGGCAGTCGACGCCGCGCCAACATCGTATGCCAAGGCCCTGCTGCCGCCACTTCCGGTGATTGCGCTGTTGCTGTTGCAGCCAGGTCTCAACCTGGTTCCACCGTTGTTTACGATCTATCCAAACGGTGTACATGTATCGATGGTGATGCTGCTCAGTACGGCGATTGCGATGACCGTACACATGCTCCACGAGGGTGGCGGACGAGCATTCGGTTTGCGTGCATGGCGCACCCACGTGACGCATCTTACCACCGAGTTCTTCGACGGCATGGGCTATGCCTTTGCCCATGTGATCTCCATTATCATTGCTGCGTCCTGCTTTATCGCGGGCCTTACAGCGCTTGGAGTGATTGATGCGGCTTCTACGCTGTTGGCCTCGAATCTGGAGCTGGCACGCGTGGCAAGTCCTGTGCTCACGTCTGCGATGGCCGTGGTGAGCGGATCGGGAACAGCGCCGTCGGTGGCGTTTTCCAAGGCGATGCTCCCTGGCATCCTCCCCGTCAGTGCGGCACAGGCGATCGATGTTGGCGTGTTAGGCGCCATCGGAGCGAATGTGGGGCGCACGATGTCGCCCGTAGCGGCCGTGGTGCTTTTCACGAGTGCGCTGGCCAGTGTATCGATTGCAGACCTTGTGCGGCTTTCTGCTCGAGCCATGCTTGCAGCATTGGCGGCCGTGATCCTCTACGGCCTACTTTTGTAGCGCAATATGAACCCTTCATCTGTGCTGTACTTCGACTACGCCGCCACGACACCTCTCGACCCCCGTGTCCTCGAGGCCATGATGCCCTACCTCACGGAGGTGTACTACAATGCATCGAGTGGTCATTCCGGTGGGCTCCGCGCCCAACAGGCCGTGATGCAGGCCCGCATGACCATCGCCCGGCATATCGGAGCGAAGATGGCGGATATCGTCTTCACCTCAGGAGCTACGGAGGCCATCAACCTAGCCGTTCTCGGAGTCACGCGAGCGGCAGCCGATTCTGCGCGCCGAACGCTGGTGACCGCTGGTGCGGAGCATGCGGCCGTGCTCGACAGCATGGAGCACTGCCGTAGCCAGGGTTGGAACGTGGTACACCTTCCGGTAGATGGTAGTGGTCGGGTAGACCTGACCCGAGCTGCCGAGGTCATCTCGTCCGACGTGCTCCTTCTGAGCGTGATGCTTGTGAACAACGAAACCGGCGTGATCCAGGACCTTGCGACTCTGTCGGCGATGGCTCGGGAGCACGGTGTAGTGGTGATGACCGACGCTACGCAGGCCTACGGCAAGATTCCGCTGAACGTTGATGATCTGGGTGTTGATTTGATGACCTTCTCAGGGCATAAGATCTACGGACCAAAGGGTGTTGGTGTGCTGTATCGTCGCAGTACGGTCCCGATCGAAGCTCTCGCATTTGGAGGGGGGCAGGAAGGGGGCGCCCGGAGTGGTACCCTCAACGTACCTGGTATTGTTGGCATGGCCGAGGCAGGTTCGCTGGCTCTGGCGTCGCTTGCCGAGGAAGCAGCCCGCATTGGTGCACTTCGTGACCGCTTCGAAAGGGCCGTCACGGAGCAGTTCTCTGCCGTGGTGAATGGTGCCGATGCCGACAGGTCGTACAACATCTCAAACGTGATGTTCCCGCTAGCAGACGTTGATGCTATGCTGCTGCAGATGCCAGAGGTGGCCATCAGCAAGGGTAGTGCATGTTCCAGTGCCAAACCTCGTCCGTCGCACGTGCTGACGGCCATGGGGCGCTCGCCAGATGAAGCTCAGCGTAGTATTCGATGTTCGTTTGGACGCACGACAACCGAGCAGGATGTTGATCGGCTGCTCGAAATGATGAAGCACGCACACGAGAAGGCCACGGCGGCCGTCACCGGACACCTATGAAGAATGGCATGACCGACGTACAACACATTCAACAACTCGCCACAGACGTCCAGCGCGTGCGCTCGGAAGTTGCAAAGGTGATCGTGGGCCAGCAGGACGTGATCGATCAGTTGCTTATCTCGCTCTTTGCGAGGGGCCACTGTTTGTTGGTGGGCGTTCCCGGCCTGGCAAAGACCCTCTTGATTCGGACCCTTGCCGACACGTTGGATCTGCAGTTCTCGCGCATTCAGTTTACACCCGACCTGATGCCCGGTGATATCACTGGCACGGAAGTGATCGAAGACGATCGCACCACAGGGCGCAAGTCCTTTCGATTCGTCAAGGGGCCCGTGTTTGCCAATATTGTCTTGGCCGACGAGATTAACCGTACCCCACCGAAAACACAGGCCGCCCTGCTCGAAGCGATGCAGGAGCACTGTGTGACGGCAGCCGGTACAACGTACCAGCTCGACAAGCCGTTCTTCGTTCTGGCAACGCAGAATCCGATCGAGCAGGAGGGCACGTATCCGTTGCCAGAGGCCCAGCTGGATCGGTTCATGTTTAACGTCACGCTGGACTACCCCTCATTTGCCGAGGAAGTCAACATCGTACGCTCCACGACGTTGGAGGCGATGTCCACGGTTGCGCATGTCATGACGGCCGATCAGATCATCTCCGCTCAACAACTTGTGCGACGCATTCCGGTAGCCGATAACGTGCTGGAGTATGCTGTGCGTCTGGTCCATGCTACGCGCCCTGGATCCGAGGCTACACAACGCGTCAACGACTTCCTGTCCTATGGTGCAGGTCCACGTGCTTCGCAGTACCTGGTTCTGGGAGCCAAGGCCAGGGCGGCTCTCAGTGGCAGGCCCACGCCGGAGATTGCCGATGTGAACGCCGTAGCTATTCCCGTCCTGCGCCATCGTATCGTAACGAACTATAACGCCGAAGCCGAAGGGATTACGGCCGCGATGCTGATTCAGGAGTTGATTGATGGCAACCCGTAACGTTCTACTGCTGGCGATCGTCGCTGTGGGATTTCTGGGCTGTTCCTCGCCTGCCCCATTGCCCGTGGTCGATCGCATTGATCTTGAACGCTACGCGGGTAGATGGTATGAGTGGGCCCGCTTTGATCACATCTTCGAGCGCGGTTGCGACTGCTCCGTTGCCGAGTACACCCTGGAAGGGGAAACCGTCGGTGTCACGAACTGGTGCTTCGAAGATGGTGAATGGCGGAATACGTCGGGTACGGCCTACCCCGTGGAGGGATCCCAAAACGCGAAGCTGGAAGTGCAATTCTTCTGGCCCTTCCGTGGCGACTACTACATCCTATGGATCGATTCGACGTATGAACACGTGCTCGTGGGCTCTCCTAGCAGGGACTACCTGTGGGTCCTTGCTCGCTCGCCGGAAACGGACGCCGCCGTGTTGGATTCGATGAAGACCGTGGCCACGTCGCTTGGCTTTGATGTATCGCGACTCCTGCCGATTCGCTGCACGAGCCAGCCCCCTACGAAGTAGGCACGTCGATTGCCGACGTCGGTTCCCGTACCTTTGTACCTATGAGTCTTGTTGCCATCGTCGGTCGTCCGAACGTAGGGAAGTCTACCCTGTTCAATCGCATCATTCAGGAGCGTCACGCCATCGTGGAGGCCGAGCCGGGTGTAACCCGCGATCGACTCTACGCCAAGGGAGAGTGGGCGGGAAAGAACTTCGACCTCGTCGATACCGGTGGTATCGTGCCGCACAGCGAAGAGTTGTTTGATCGAGCGATTCGCGAGCAGGCCATGCTGGCGATCGAAGAGGCCGACAGCATCGTGTTTGTTGTGGACGCCATGGATGGCATCACGCCTACCGACCGCGAGATCGCCGATCTACTCCGCACGGCCAATAAGCCGATCACCCTGGTCGTGAACAAGTGTGACAGTCATCAGCACGACATCAACGCCACCGAGTTCTACGAGCTGGGTCTTGGTGAGCCGTTTCCGATTTCAGCAATGAGCGGCCGGAGCACCGGAGAGTTTCTCGACCAAGTCGTAGAGCCCCTTGCCAACGTGAGCGACGAGGACGATGATCGCCTAAAGATTGCCATCGTGGGTCGACCAAACGTGGGGAAGTCGTCGCTGACCAATGCGCTGCTGGGCGAAGAGCGGATGGTGGTAACACCGATTGCTGGTACGACGCGTGATGCGATCGACTCCGTAGTGAAGTACTACGGAGAGGAGATTGTCCTGATCGACACGGCGGGATTGCGCCGGCGCAGCAACATCAAGGAGAGCGTAGAGCTGTACTCCACGATGCGTACCGCTCGAGCCATTGACCGATGTGATGTGGCTATTGTGATGCTGGATGCCGAGCTGGGCCTGGAAGCTCAGGACAAGCGGATCATCAGTCAGGTGGTTGAAGCTCGTAAAGGGCTGATCATTGCGGTGAACAAGTGGGATCTGATCGAGAAAGACACCCACACGGCCGGCAAGATGGATACGAAGATCAAGGAAGAGCTGCGCACGGTAGACTATGCACCAGTGATCTTCATCAGTGCTGTTACCAAGCAACGCATCAGCAAGATTCTGGATATGGCCAAAGAGATCCAAGTGCGACGGGAGGCTCGGATTCCTACCCATGAGCTGAACGATCGGTTGATCGACATGCTTGATCGTACGCCGCCACCAAACGTGCGCGGACGTGATCTCCGCATCAACTATGCCACCCAGGTCAAAACCGAACCGCCCGTGTTTGCCTTCTTCCTGAACTTTCCGGATCTACTCCCGGACAGCTACAAGCGCTACATCGAGCGACAGCTCCGCAAGATCTACCCGCTCGAGGGCGTACCGATCAGCTTCGTGTTCCGAAAGAAGAACCGCGACGACTAGGTAGGTCAAGATTCGCCTTAGCTGAGGGACTCGCGCAGCAGCACGGCAATTCCCAAGATCAGGACGAAGTAGCCAAAGCCAGCTTTGAGCCGCTGTCCATCAACGCGAGCCGCCAAGAGGGTGCCCGCTATGATTCCGGCTGATGTGAGCCCTGTAAACGTGAGCAGAAAGGGCCAGTCATAGCTGGCATTACCAGCGAGATCAGCTGCCACACCGGCAGCTCCATTCACAGCGATGAGCACCAGTGATGTGCCGACGGCTTTCTTCATTTCGAGGTTTGCCCAGAGCACTAAGGCGGGCGTCATCAGAAAGCCCCCTCCCACTCCAAGAAAGCCGCTTACTACGCCGATGATCAGGCCAAAGATGGTGAGTCGAGCTAGGTGCGTAGGGTGAGCCATCACAGCTGGTTGTTTCCGTAGCATCGCCGCACCAGCCCCCATCAAGATGGCCCCAAAGCCCAACATCAGCACCGTCCCTAACTGCACGGTGGTTGTTCCAAGATCGAACTGCTCTGGCAGCAGCGGCAGCACAAAGCGCCGCACGAGGGCAATTGTCAGCAGGGTTGTGGCGCCAAAGGCCAGCACACTGCGCCAGTCGACGAGTCGCTGACGGATGTACTGCACCGAGCCAATTGCCGTTGCAACGGCAGCCACGAACAACGCATAGCCGCTGGCAACCGTGGGAGGAATCCCGCCCAGATATACGAAAGCCGGAACGGCCACAATGGCCCCTCCGGCTCCGATCAGACCTAAGGATAATCCCATCAAGACGGCGATGATGTAGAGCAGTACACTCATCGCTGAACGTACGTATCGAGGAGGTCCGTAAGGACACGCTTTGGTTGCACGCCAGACTGCCTCCACACGGGCTTACCCTCGTGGAAGAGGATGAGGGTTGGAATGCTCTGGATCTGAAACTTCGCAGCCACGTGAGGTTTGGTATCAACATTCACCTTGATCACGTAGGCCTTGCCGGAGTACTCCCGTGCAATCTCTTCCAGCGTGGGAGCTACCATGTGGCAGGGTCCACACCATTCGGCCCAGAAGTCTACCAGTACCGGACGGTCGCTGTTGGTGACGAAGTCGTCGAACGACACGGTGGTGGGTTGTGCTGTTGTTTCCATCGCGATCACCACCCAAGAATGCCACCGCGAAGATTCACGGCGTTTGTGAAGCCAAACATCTGCAGGAACATGCAGGCATTGGCTGAGCGACCACCTGCATGGCAGTAGACGATGATCTCGCGATCCTTGTAGGCATCCAGCTCGCTGATTCGTTCTTCCAACTCTCCGAGAGGAATGAGGGTTGCGCCAGGAATCGCCTGCTCGGCATGTTCTTCTGGCTGGCGAACGTCGAGGATGAAGACATCGGCACCTGAGTCAAGTTTGGCGCGAAGTTCGTCGGCCGAGATTTCCTTAATCATGCTGTTACCTCTGGAGATGCTGTTTCAATAGGGGATCCGGCAGCTGCCCATCCAGCGTAGCCCTGCGGGAAGTTCTTGATGTTGGTGAAGCCCTCGCGTTGCAGAAGGCTGCTGGCAATGCTGGATCGGTCGCCACCCTGACAGGCAACAACGAGCGTGCCCGATGTTGGCAACTCTCCAAGATGGCCGAGCAGGTATCCCACGTGAATGTTCATAGCCCCTGGAATGTGGCCATTGGTGTGCTCGGTGTACCCACGAACATCTAGGACTGTGACACCCTCGGACTGATAGATGTTCTGTAGTTCGTCGAGTTCTACCTGCTGAAGTACCTGGAGGTCATGTCCATGCTCCTGCCAGTCGCTCACATTCGGGTAGTAGCCTTGGATGTTATCCAGACCTATCCGCATGAGTTTGCGAGTGAGGACTTCTACGTGTTCCGGCGCGGCTATCAGCACAAAGGGCTCTTCGTAGTTCAGCACCCAGCCAGCCCATGTGGAGAAGCTCTTGTTGTTCTGGATGTTCACCGATCCCGGCAGGTGTCCGCCAGCAAACGACACCTTGTTGCGCGTGTCCACCACATGACGTCGATCAGCAAGGGCTGTATCAACCTGTTCCATGGTGAGCTGTGGTACCTGTGGTACGTCCACGACTAGGTCGCGGACGACCTTGTTCAGTTTCTTCATCATGGCGAAGTACACCGGAGGCTCCGGCTGGCCCGAGAGCAGATCCTGAACGAAGGCCTCCTCGTTAGTATGCTGTAGTGCCCAGTTAACGATCTTTTCGTAGCCGACAGTGGACGATGGTACCGCACCGAGAGCCTTACCACAGGCAGAGCCTGCTCCGTGCGCAGGGTGAACCTGAATGTGATCTGGCAAGGCCGCAAAGCGCTTGAGCGACTCCCACATCTGGCGAGCCCCTTTCTCCATGGTACCCGTAATGCCAGCCGCTTTCTCGAGAAGGTCCGGACGACCGATATCGCCTACGAAGACGAAGTCGCCCGTGAAGATCATCACCGGAACGTCCTTCACTGCCGGTGTATCGGTCACGAGAAATGACACATGCTCAGGTGTGTGGCCCGGCGTGTGCATCACCTCTACCTTGATGTTGCCCACCATGAAGGAATCACCATCCTTCACGCCGATGTGATCGAACTCGTACTGCCACTCTGGGCCGCCCTCGTCGCTGAGATACATGCTTGCACCGGTCTTGGCAGCCAGCTCGCGCGAGCCACACAGGAAGTCGGCATGGATGTGTGTTTCAGCCAGGTGCGTGATGCGCAACTTTTCCTGACGGGCAATCTCCAGGTACGTGTCAATATCGCGCTTGGCATCAATCACCAGGCACTCCCCGGTTTTCTGGCATCCCACCATGTAGGATGCGTGTGCCAAACCTTCTTCGTAGATCTGCTTGAAAAACATGGACAACCTCTCGAGAGATGTGATCAACAATGCTGGTACAAACATGGGGAACTGTCGGTTGCTGTTCTGTGACCTAGGTCGCAGACAGACCCGTTCTCGGTCCTTTAGCGTCGAACAGAGCTGAGGCCACCCCGATCTCGAATCGTGATTTTCCCCCGACCCAGTTCGATCCAGCCCTGCACGGCAAACTCCTTTAACACTCGCGTGACAACCTCGCGCGCCGTGCCAGCCTCTTCAGCGAGGGCCTCATGCGTTGCCGGCACGACCTCAGATTGATGACGTGCGGCGGATTCCAGCAAGATTGCTGCAAGGCGCTCATCCATGCGCTGGAAGACCACTTCCTCCAGCAGGAGCAAGACGTCCGTGAGTCGCTCGGCGAACAGGCCAAACACGTAGCTCCGTGCGTCGGCAGACTTCTCCATCAGGCGGTGAAAGTCGGTCGTGGTGACTGTTACCACTGTTGCCTCCTCCTCAACGATGGCAGAGGCCTGATGAATGGGGTTGCTCATGGCGCAGGACATCGACAGGATACAGGAGTCGCCGGCGCCAAGCCGGTACAACGTAATGGACCGGCCACTGGGATGCTCCTTGAACACCTTGATCGATCCACCGAGTACGAAGCCGATGCGACCACAACCCTCATGCTCTCGAAACACGTAGGAGTCTACCGGTAGGGTCATCACCGTATGTGGTGTGGTGTGCAGAAAGCTGAAGGTATCGGGTAGTGCTACTGCCATGGGCGTTGTGCAGGAGAGGTGAAAAGCATGGTGCAAGATTACAACCTTCTGTACGATTCGTCGGGCAGCTCTCCCTGCTGATGACATGGAACGGACTGTTCGTGGATTCAGTCTTGAATGGCCCGGTAGTGTATGGTATTTCCGCGGCGCAGCAGCGACAGATACCATCACCACCCGAGGAAGTCCCATGGACCGCATGAGCCCCAACCACTCCGATCTCTGCCAACATCTCGCACGACGGTTTGATCGCCTCCTGCCCGACGACATCGATGATGCCATTGCCGAATCCTACATCGCGGCGTGGAATGCTGCAGAATCGGGTTCCACCATCCACAACGTTGATGCCTTCTGCACGGTTGTTGCAAAGCGGCACCTCATCCGCCGCCACCACGAAACGCAGCGCCACGTCTATCCCGACCACGACGAATCGTTTTCCTGGAACGATCTGGAGGGGGCTTCCGGCATGGTGCAGGAGCCGGCGCACGACTATGTGGTAGACAGCCAGGAAGTGCTTGGAGCCGCGCCCGACATCTATGCCACCATTCTCCGCATGCACTATCTCGAGGGGTTAACGTTTGAAGCGATCGCCGAGGTGCTTCATGTTACCAGCGACTGTGCCCGAAAGCGTCACCAGCGCGCACTGCGTTGGGCTCGCACACATTTTCGTCAGGAGGAGTAAAGCAGGTGCGTAAACAACTCCACCTGATGGGATCGATCGAATCGCTCCCGGACCCAGGTCCGGGCATCATCTACCATCAGACCTACTTCCTCTTCATGATCCATGCACCAGGCGATGGCCTCGCCGAGTTGAGCGGCATCTCCGGGTGCGATCAGCCGACCCACGCGACCATGGTCCAGCAGCTCCGGTGTGCCACCGCTGTTCGTCCCGATGACGGGAACGCCCATCGCCATGGCTTCAAGCGTCACCATGCCGATGGGTTCCGAGATCGACGTCATGGCAAACACATCGAGTGATCGAAAGGCTGCCTCGATCTGAGAAGTGTGGTCGCGTACGTGCACGGCATCACTGATTCCGAGCTGCTGCGCCAATGCCGTGAGTTCGCCCAGGTAGTCCTCCCGACTGTTCTCTCCAATCAGCACCGCTTCAATGGAGCGACCGTCGCGTCGAAGGTCCGCTACGGCATGCAACAGATATTCCTGACCCTTGGCTCGGTCAATCCGTCCAATCGTTCCTACGAGGAAGGTGTCCTGTGGCAGGTTCATCATTGCACGAGCATCGCTCCTCGTGATGACGGATCGTAGTAGCGGGGCTGTATCGATCACGTGCGGAATCCGCACGATCTGATCACACTGCAGTGATGTACGCTCCAGAGCCTGTTCCTCGAGGTAGTCGAGTGGTGCAATGAACGTATCGAGTTGACGGTAGAACCATGCATGGTAGGGATCCCTGCGCGACATCGTGATCTGCACATGCTGCCAATAGATGAGTCGGAGCTTGGACGAAGCTCCTACTGGAGCGTACCGAGCAGCGTACCGAGCTGCCCACACGGAGATGTACAGGTGGCGCGTGTGACCAATGATGAGTGTCGTGAAGCCGTGCTCATCGAGCACGGCACGCAGGCGCCGGGCGTCGGACCATACCAGATGCTTGCCAGTGTGATCGAAGGTGATCAGTGGCAGTCCCAGCTCGCGAGCGGCTGTGGTGAGGCGTGAATCGCTCGCCGTGATCAGGGTGATGTCTACGCCGGCTTCCCGCAGCCACGAGACCGTCTTGACGGTATTCTGTTCCTGGCCGCCCCAGCCCCCTACACTACAGATGATGGCGATCCGCTCCATACGAGTTACGTCCATAGGATCAAGATCCACAACGTGGGAACAAGTTCAAGGACCACGCGCTGAAGATCCACCGGTCCACTGAACCGTGCGGCCGAGTACAACAGTGCAGGGAGTGCCGCGATGAATGCCCGTAGTGGCTGATCGGTGGTTATGGACATGATAACCGAGATTGCCAGGATCAGTGCGAGAAGCAAGAACTGGAGGCGTCGCATCGTTGACCATCCCAGTGCAACGGCGATCGATGGTAGCCGCTGCTGTTCGTCGTGATTGTAATCCAGCTGACTCAAGAAGAGAATGTCCATGACGATGGTGCACAGCATGATGCCAAACATCGGCAGCCATTCAAGAACGCTTACGCCGCTGCCAGACGTCCACCATTGCGTTAAGGGGAGGATCCAGGCCGCCACGGTGAACACGACACCAACATTCAGGTCCTTCACCACAGCCCAGCGTTTCCGGTGCGACCGTTGCAAGGGAATGTGCAACACCGTCCACAGGCCAACTACGCCTCCGGCAATCCAGAATGTTGCGGGAAACGACAGGGCGGCCAGTACGGCAGCCATCAGCAGGCTTACTCCAGCGGTGGGGATCAACCAGCGGGCATTCCTGCGATGAAACGTATGGCGACCAGTCGTCAGCGTCGTGGTTCGACTGTCTACGAGGCGATCGATCGTGTACACTGCCCACGTTGCTGCGGGAACAACGATGTAGGCGGTTACGGGCAGTGACACGTGCACGACGTGTTCTGCAACCAGCATGCATGTAGACAGAAGCAACAGGATCTCGACGTTGAGATACTTGAGGGCAGGCACGAGAACCAACCTAGGCACTGCGTTGCATGTTGCGGATCTGAGACAGGTCGTGGCCAAGGTCCACGAGGTTGCGAATCACACCCTGCGTCATGCCGAAGTAGATGTCGTCGAACCGCTGGAGGGTATCGTCGTCGGCTGGCTGTACGATCGTTGCGAGGTGCTCTCGCAGCTCGTTGAGCTGTCGGCCGAACTCCTGTTCCATTTGATGGTAGCCTTCAGCACCTGGTTGGAGTCTGCGCAGGGTGCGATACACCTTCCACAGCGCCGTTCCGGTGCGCACGATGGCATTGACGCTCTCGGCGTTGTTGGCAGCAGCACCAAGCTCCAGGATGGTGCCGATGTCATTCCTCTTGCGCAAGCCCCCTTCCACCGCATCATTCAGCGCTGACAGGACGGCTTCGGTATCTGGAGAGAGGTTCATTCAGTACTGAATTGTTGCAAGGATGGACGAATAAACGGCTTGCTGCTCGCGTTCTGATGGGATGTCGCGGCTGGTGATCGTCAAGGGAACAACGGCACACTGGTAAAAGTTGCCAAGCATGGAACAGAACACCGCACAACGTGTGGTGGTGGCCCCATTGCTAAACGCGTACTGGCCGAACATGCGTGTGCCAAGCGTGGTGACGCTATAGCTCTCCTTCAGGCTTACCCGGCCGGCAGCTTTTCGCTGATGTTTTTGGTAGGCCATCCGTGCCAGGCCCAGCAGACCCTCGGTCTCGTAGGCCTCGCTGGTAGTGGACGCCTGTGGCAGAACACTGAACACCACACTGAGTGTGTACTCCGGATTGACAGCCACGGCGAGAAGGTCATCCGAGACGTCATCGTGGACGTCCAGGAACATCCAGTCCTTGGGCAGCGAGGCGATCATGTCGCCCTGAGCACTGCGCACGATGTCGTCGCCCATGGTGATTTCTGGAACGGGGCTTAAGGGTGCCTGTTCCGTGGCAACGGGCTTGGGCGCAGGTGCTTTCACGAACAGACACGACGGCACCGATACGCTGCCCACCATCACGAGCACAGCCAGCAGGATTCTACGAGCTATGGCCATGACTTCTCCCCGGCCAGGATGGCAACAGGCAGGTGATTCTCTTCCGGGACGAGAGGACAGGAGTAGGCATCGTTATAGGCGCAGTAGGGATTGTAGGCCGTGTTGAAGTCTACGATGTAGTCTCGCACGTCCTGCGACTGCTCCTGGAGGTCGAGATACCGTCCGGCGCCGTAGGACTCCATGCCACTCGTCGCGTCCGTGAACGGCACGAAGAAGCCAGGGATGTCCTGCCCCACAAATCGATATGCCATCAGTGTGCAGGGAACGTTCTTCACCATAAACACCAACCGACCAGCTCTGAGGGCCATGCGTTGATCATCGGCATGGGTGGTGGACATCTGAAACGTGTCGGCCGTTGGCAAGGGCTCCAGGCGCGCCATCACCCTGTACGAGCTATCGACGGCAAAGTAGTGCAACCCCGAAAAGCCAGCCAGCTCGGTGGTGGAAAGGGGACTGGTGCGAGGATCGCGGAAGGCCGCGTCCTTTTCCTGACGAAAGGCCTCGATACTTCCGGGGGATGCAGAAGATGACTGATCGTTGGCACAACCTTCCACCAACATTGCCCACGCTACCAGGAGTGCGATGAAGAGCAACCTCACCATGTGTTCTTCCACATCATCGATTCTACGGGAAGGGGCTTGCGTTCATTGTACTTGGCTGAGGCCTTCAGGTTGTACGGATTCTGCACGTCTCCCTGCACGGCAAAGTAAATCAGCTGACCGATCGGCATGCCAGCGTACACCCGTACTGGCATCTTCACCGAAATCTCGAGCGTCCAGTAGTTGCAGAATCCGATGTCACCCTTGCCAGCGGTGGCGTGGATGTCGATTCCGAGACGTCCCACCGAGGACTTACCTTCCAGAAACGGCACGTGCTCGTGCGTTTCCGTGTACTCGTGCGTCACGCCCAAGTAGAGCATGTCGGGTTGGAGCACAAAACCCTCCTCAGGGATCTCGAACATGCGAATCGTGTTGTGCTTCCTGGCATCGAGTACGTCATCTTCGTACACAGCAAGGGTCTTGCCGAGGTGCACATCGTACGAGTTCGATCCCAGCCGAGCAGGATTGAACGGTTCAATCACGATCGAGCCCTTCTCGATCGCCTCTAGGATTTGCGCGTCGGTGAGAATCATGCGTCGAAAATACGGTATGGACGTGTCTCAGTGCCGGAATCTGATCCGGAATCTGATCCGGAATCAGATCCGGAATCAGTAGCGGGGATGACGAAGCCCCCATCGATGCAGGCGATGTTGAAGGCTCGTTAGGAGGACTCCTAGGCCATAGATCGACGACCGACGGAAGTTGATTGACGAGGCCTCGGCGAAGTACTTGGTGGGACAGGTGACTTCAGCGATGGGGAAATCGGCCATGATGATCTGGGAGAGCATCTGGTTGTCGAAGACAAAGTCATCGGAGTTCTTCTGTAGGGCAATGGACTCAAGCACTGTGCGTGAGAAGGCCCGGTAGCCGGTGTGGTACTCCGAGAGTTTCTGTCCTACCAGGAGGTTCTGGATGAACGTTAGTGCGCGATTGGCAATGTACTTGTACAGTGGCATGCCGCCAGCCAGAGCCCCCTTCCCAAGGATACGTGATGCTAGAACCACAGGGAACAGATCATTGGCAATCATCCACGTCATCACGGGAATCAACTTTGGCGTGTACTGGTAGTCGGGATGCACCATCACGACGATGTCGGCACCGATCTCGAGTGCCTTGGCGTAGCAGGTCTTTTGATTGCCTCCGTAGCCCTTGTTGACCTCATGGCGAATCACATGATGGATGCCCAGTTGCCGTGCCAAGGCAGTGGTGTTATCCCGGGAGTGATCGTCCACGAGAATCACTTCATCAACAACGTCAAACGGGATTTCGCTATACGTGCGCTGTAGGGTTTTGGCGGCATTGTACGCGGGCATCACCACCACCACTTTCTTTCCATTCACCATGGTGGGATTACTCCAACTCGAAGATGATCGAGACGGTAGAGGAGAGCTCTTCCTCGCCAGCACTCACCGGCGTCGACGTCCAGTCTTCGGCCATGCTATTGAGAGCACTCGGAGATCTCATCCCGTATCGGGGCGAGATCATCACGCCGGACGAGCTCTGCGGATTGATGGTAAGGGGCTTACCCAGTTTCATCCCAAGAGCCTCTGCGACAGCAGTAGCCTTAGTACGAGCATCCAGAGCAGCCGCTACCCGCAGTGAGTCGGCGATGGCGCGGCGTGTGCTCACCACGAAGTCCACACCACCGAGAAAGTTGGCCTCATCGGCGAGGACGGCGTCCAAGATCTGCTCGAGCTGGTCGAGCTTCTTGACGGTTACGGTTACCGTGTTCATCATCTTGTAGTGCACCAGCTTACGGGCTCCCTTTGATGGGTAGTCGTAAACAGGTACGATGGCGAGTTCGGAGGTCTGAATGTCACGTGCCGGAATACCATTGTTGGCGAGCAGTGTAAGAACGGCGCGTGAGCGTCGGTCGTTCTGCTCCTTGGCAGCCTTGACGGTTCGCGCCTCGGTGATCACGCCTACGGTTACGATGGCCTGGTCCGGTTCAACATGTGCCTCGGCCGTGCCCGTCACGGTGATGGTTCGTTGGCCAGGTTCCTGTGCGTGCACTGGCTGCACGGTCATGAGTAGCAGGGCAAAAAGCGGCGTGACATACAGCGAGATCTTGAACATCACCTATGCTCCGGACATTGAGAGAAGTTGTTCCTGGATGTCTTCCCATTCCTTCATCAGAGAAACTACGAGTTGTTTCGCCGTTTCATACTTCTGGGTTGTCTTGTGCTGCAGGACGGGATCCTTGTACAGGTCCGGATCGGAGAGCGTTGTCTCGCACTCAGCGATGGTCTTTTCCTGTATGCCAATCTGGCGCTCGAGATCCTGCACCCGTCGCTCTAGGCGCTTGCGTTCACGGTTTAGTTCTTTCTGGTCGACCACCTCTACCTTGGGTGAAGCGGCTACCTTGAGTTTCACTGGTAGCTCGCTGGGGGCGCGGTCGTTGCGGAGCGAGTTGACGTAGTCGTCCACATCGCCGGTGTACTCCGTGATGGCCCCATTTCGAAACGCCAGAACGCGATCTGTGAGGCCGTCCAGGAAGTCGCGGTCGTGGCTCACAACGATCATGGCACCATCGTACTCTAGCAGCGCTTGCTTGAGCACTTCCTTCGACAGCATGTCCAGGTGGTTCGTTGGCTCGTCGAGAATCAGCAGGTTGTAGGGCTGCAGCAGCAATCGCGCGAGTGCCAGGCGTGACTTCTCTCCACCGCTCAGCACACTAACCTTCTTGTTGACGGCATCGCCGCTAAAGAGAAACGCCCCCAGCAGACTCCGCAAGCGTGGACGCATCTCGGGAGGTGATGCCTGCTCGAGTACTTCGTACACCGTGTTGTGTCCGCCAAGCATGTCGGCCTGCTGTTGAGCATAAAAGCCAATCGAGACGTTGTGACCCAGGGTGACGGCTCCGTTCGTTGCCTTCTCGATACCGCCGATAATCTTCGACAAGGTGGTCTTGCCCTCGCCATTCTTCCCGATGAAGGCAACCTTTTCGCCACGCTCCAAGGCAAAGTCCAGACCGCGGAGTACGCGCTTTTCGCCGTAGTCCTTCACAACATGGGCACAGTCCACCACCGTGCGGCCAGAGCGTGGAGCCGGTGGGAAGGTAAAGCGCATGGCGGCGGTATCAGACTCATCGACCTCGACCACTTCCATCTTCTGCAGCATCTTGATCCGGCTCTGGGCTCGCGATGCCAAGCTGGCTTTGTACCGGAAGCGATCAACGAACTTCTGAATACGATCGCGCTCTCGCGCCTGCCGCACAGCTGCGGCGCGCTGAAGCTCCATGCGCTCGGCTCGGATCTCTTCGAAATCGGAGTACGACGCCGGAATGTCGAAGATCTTCGACTTCATGATCTCGATGGTTCTTTTCGTGACGTTGTCCAGAAAGGCGCGATCGTGGGAGATCACCACCACGGCTCCGTCATAGTCCTGGAGAAACTCCTCCAACCACTGCACCGATTCAATGTCGAGGTGGTTGGTGGGCTCGTCCAGGAGCAGCACGTCAGGGTGGGAGAGAAGCAGTCGGCCTAACTCAGCCCGCATCTGCCAGCCGCCGGAGAACATCGTCAGAGGGTTGTCCAGTTCGTGTTGCGAAAACCCTAACCCTGTGAGAACACGCTCAAGATCAGCGTGCATCGTAAGGCCTCCACGTCGCTCAAACTGCTCGTGTGCATCCGTGAGCTTCTGCACCACATCCATGTAGGTGTCCGACTCGTAATCCGTACGTGACGATACCTGATGCTGTAGCGCATCAATGCGATCCTGCAGGGCCAGAAGATCCGTGAATGCCTGCATGGCGGAGTCGCGTAGCGTGAGCGAAACGTCTAGTGTGAGGTCCTGAGACAGCAGTCCTACGGTGGCATTGTTCTGACGGTGCACCTCGCCGGACGTCGGCCGACGCTCGCCAGCCATGATGTGCATCAACGTGGACTTACCTGCGCCATTGCGACCTACAAGGCCGATGCGGTCTCCGCGCTGAATCATGAAGGACACGTTGCTGAACAGCAACCGTGTGCCAAAATCTACTTCGACGTTTGTCAGTGCCAGCATGGTGGTGGTGCCTTAGTGTGCCGCCTTCTGCTGGTGGAGCTCGATGATGGCATCAAGGACCACTTCGGCACAGGCTCGCTTGCTCATGGGAGGGTAGGGGGCTGGCGGCACGTTGGAGCGCACCAGCGTGATCGTGTTCATCTGCTCGCCAAAGCCACTATTGGGGACTCCGGCCTGGTTGGCAACAATCATATCGGCGTGTTTCCGGTGCAGTTTCTCGGTGGCGTAGTCCACCACGTTGGTGTACTCTAGGGCGAATCCTACAATCACCTGGTTGGGTGACTTCTGCGCTCCGAGTGCTGCTAGGATGTCGGATGTTCGTTGTAGCCTGATGCTGACGTGTTCCGGCTGCTGATCTTTCTTGATCTTGCCCTGGACCGGTTCCGCTGGTGTGTAGTCGGCCACGGCAGCAGCCATCACCACGGTGGATGCCGTGGCATGCTTCATCACGGCCGCATGCATGTCCTCGGCCGTGGTCACCATGATCCGGTGCACTCCACGGGGAGCGGGCAACGATACTGGTCCGGAGATCAGGGTCACCACCATTCCACGATCGCGTGCAGCTTCGGCCAGGGCATAGCCCATTGTGCCGGTAGAGTGGTTAACGATCGATCGTACGGCATCGATTGGCTCATGCGTAGGCCCAGCGGTAATCACGATCTCTTGTGGAATGCCGTCTGGCCGACCTCCAATCAATCGCGGTACATCCGGAGCAGGTGCATGGCGGTGCAGAATCTCCACCAGCGCTGCGATCTCCGGCAGTCGGCCCGCACCCACCAGTCCAGATGCCAGCGGGCCCTCATCTGGTGGAACCACGTGCGTGCCGTCGGCAACGAGTTGCTCGATATTTCGTTGGACAGCGGGCTGTTTCCACATGTCAGTGTCCATGGCAGGTGCCACTAGCAGGGGAGTTGATTCCGGACGCGAGCACACAACGGTCATCAGGGCAGTGTCACAGAGACCCGTAGCTAGTCGTGCAAGGGTCGTGGCGCTACACGGTGCTATCATCATCACGTCGGCCCAATGGCCAAGGTGCACGTGCCAGGAGCCCCCTTCCTGAATCTCAGGAGCGTAGGGGTCGATGATCACAGGATGGGTGCTGGTAGCCTCAAGGGCTAACGGCGTTACGAACTGTGCGGCCGAGGGTGTCATCACCACGCGTACGTCGTGACCTGCGCGACGCAAGTCGCGCACCAGCCATGGTGTTTTGTAGGCGGAAACGCTGCCGGTGATGCCTAAAAGAATCTTCATGATCGGCGGATGCCGGACAAGCAGTGCGGTCCGTTACTCTGCAACAGGTGCGTCGAGTCGGCGATCAATCTTGCCGTCCAGCATCTCCCTCATGGCAATGAAGGTTGGCTTGGCAATCTTGTCAAACTCTTTGCTGATGGCGATCTGGTCGGCGTTTGGGCCATCGGCTTCTTCACCGTCGGTGATCACGTCGGCGAGGCGCTCGGTGATCTGTGTCTTGATCTGGTCGTTCACCTGACGTGCGCGCAGCCCCATCGCTACGATCGACTCGTAGATCGAGCCTTTCTCGGACTCTTGCATGCGAACAACAACGGGATTTACGATGTAGGTACTCATAGACGTTCCCTGAACTTCCCTGGATCAAAACAGATGTACACTTGGTAGGACCACAAAGATAGTGGAAAACCTCAGATAAACCGATCGATTTCATGGGGCTCCGGTAGCCGGCAAGTTGATCGCCGTCCGAACCACCGATATCGATTCCGTGCGATCCACCGGTAGACTGGATTTCTGATCACCGATGGAATGAGTCCGAACAGTCGGAGGGGTTGCCACCATGGGCCGAGAAATTGGATCAGGTACAGGGCAGCTTCCGATTCCTGTAGTACCGCGTCGCCTGCTATCACGTACACCGTTTCGGGAGGCGAGTCGATGCCAGCCTGCTGCTGAAACGAGGTGAATCGCAACAGGCCAGTGCGGTCGTGCTGCAGCAGAAAGCTCACCGTGGCCGAGCACAGGTTGCAGTGGCCGTCAAAGACCACCACGACGGACTCTGCATCACTGCCTCTGGAGTACTGCCACATAGAAGCCATCTCCACCGTGGTTATCGTGGTTGTGAACCTGATCGCCCGGCAGGGTCTGCCACTGGGTGGCGAGCGCATACTCCGGAGCCCCCTGCAGAAATGCCGACACCTGCTCAGGCCCTTCTTCCGCAAGCACGCTACACGTGGCATACACCAGGGTGCCACCCGACCGCACCATCCGTGCATAGCGCTGCAGGATATCGCGCTGTGTATGGACCAACTCCTCGACCTGCTGCTCTGTAAGGTGCCACAGGATGTCAGGATTCCTGCGTAGTACGCCGGTGCCGGAGCACGGGGCGTCGATCAGCACGCAATCGGCCGTATCGTAGAGCCGCTTGACCACCTTCGTCGTGGCGATCAGACGCGTCTCCACGCAGGTGGCCCCAGCTCTGCGTGCACGCTGTTTGCACGCGTCGAGTTTGGGAGCCGACACGTCCAGGGCGAT
>JAURGP010000002.1 GCA_030833725.1 Candidatus Kapaibacterium sp.
TGAATTCTTCTGGGAAGTGCGAGAGGGCATCATGCAACTCGTCATGCAGTGGGATGTTACACGTCCGAACATACTCGATGAAATCGCGCTTCTCAATCGTATAGTTCTTCGGGAAGACACCGCCTCGCATCGCGTTAAACAGTGCGTTTGAGTAGTGACGACTGTCAATCAACGGATCTCCTGTAAGTTGGATACCGTCGACACTCATCACGAGAGATAGAAGTGCTTCTGAACCACGCTGCACATCGCCATCCAACTCGCAAACAACGTTTTCAGCGTGCGTGATTGCATCGACTAATTCGATCACTTGCGATTGCGACTGATTGACATCCGCAATACACTTCCACGTTGAGCGATCGCCGACTGGCAGCGTGATGCTAGACGAGATCAGGTATGCACCTCGACTTCCCTTGTTTTCGTGTTCCGTTGTGATGGCGTAGCCGTTGCGAAACCGTTCGATCTGCTTCGTGGACAAGAGCACGACAGGCTTTTTCATGCCGTACGACCACACGGTGTTCGCAAAGAGCGCTTCACTTGGTTCAGCGCGATCTGTGATTCGAGCACTCAAGGCGAAGATTCCAAGTCCTGTGTCGGCGTGAAGCTCAGAGTGCTTATAGGCATCAACAAGATTGCTGAACGTATTCTGTAGTTCGCTCTCTACACCCGCAGGCAGAACATATTGCAAACCGTCGAGGATCCGTAGCTCGTGAGTTTCGTTCGAGTGGTTTTCGAGGGTTGATGTCTTTACAAACCCATATCGATCACTTGTTGACCACTCATAGAAGAAGCACAAATTCAAGTCAAGGTTGCGTTCCTCGAAGATGATCGAATTGCCGAGCCGGTGCTTGTAGATGTTTCGCTCGGTCTTGAAGTGATGGCTTTGGATGGAGAATGGTTCCCAGTTGTACGTTGTTCCATTACGACGTCCCTGAATGATCGTCTTGCTTCCGACGTGTTCGCAAGAGTCGATAATCTTGTCGTCCGTGTAGTATGGAAACAATGCACTATCGGCGTTGACTCTTCCAGCCGTCAACCCGCCGTTGCTTGCGACAAACATCCAGTGATTCGAATCGCTCACGATGCTCATGAAGAACACGGGCATGGTGTCGACATCTCCGATCTTGAAGTACTCTTGATCACCTCGATGAACAATCTGTAGCACTTCGTTACGCATGGGACCAGTTGTAGTTGCGTATTCCTCTACGGGTTCGTTCATGACTGTGTGTACACCCGAACGAAGTCTACAATCATTTGCTGAGGAAATGGAGTCGCAGTAGTTGGGTAGCCCACAAAATTGCCGCCTACGGCAATGTTGAGAATGATGAAGAATGGCTGATTGAACACCCACTCACCAGAGAGGTCACTCGGTTGGATGCGTTGGTACAAGTAGTCATCGACGAAGAAGTCGATGTAATCCGAACTCCACTCGATTGCGTAGAGATGGAAATCGGTGTCGAATCGACCCACCATCAGTCCATACGATTTAGTCTTTGCATTGGCGCCAGAGTATCCTGGCCCGTGAACACTGCCATGTGTGATCGCCGGTTGTTGACCACGCTGTTCCATGATGTCGATTTCGCCACACTGTGGCCAGCTCACGTCAGCAAAACTGTCGCCTAGCATCCAAAAGGCTGGCCATACACCAGGCCCAGATGGCGTCCTGATTCTCGCTTCGAACCTGCCGTACCTCTGGCTAAACAGTCCTTGTGTCTTCAATCGGGCAGATGTGAACCCTGAACCTGCATAGGATTCACGCCTTGCTGTGATCACAAGATGTCCATCACCGTTGAGTTGCACGTTGCTTTGCCTGTTCGTATAGTATTGAAGCTCGGCGTTGCCCCAACCGCCAGCTCCGGTACCAATATCAAACGTCCACTTCGACGTATCTGGACTGTTACCCACTGCCCCATCAAACTCATCGCTCCATGTCAATGTCCATGTTCGCTCAGGTAACGTCTGAACGGGTTGCTGTTCGCAGCCAGCAACAAGGATGGCGATCAGTACGAGACTAGATCGCATAAGAGTGAGTGATCGTTGCATGAACGTAGAGTGTTGTATGCAAGGTATGTGAGGCATCATGCTGTCGTTACTTTCGGAACAGGATGTTATCGAGATACACGTTGCCGTTCCCGACAAACTTCAACTGAATCACGTTTGTTAGAGCCACAGGTGCAAAGGCACTCAGTGGAATGTCGACGCTTCTCCAGCCAGTTCCGGTGGGAACCGGTAGTGTATACGCTGTCTCTACTGGACCCGGACTGATCAAGAACACTTGAAGGGCAGTTGCGTTGGCTGAGTTATAGTCAAGATGAAGGAAGCCGTACGAGGACACATTTTGACGTGAACCAAGTTCGATGCCCTGATAGTTAAGACCGGTGTACAACAGCGTGGCATTGCCACCGATCGATACTTGGGAAACAACAGTTGATTGGCCCCAGTTCGGCGAAAAGTTTGTGCCACCTACATTCTGATAGGCGTCGCTAAACACGGAAATCACGTCACCTGCCGGATACGCCGGCGTAGGCGCTGGCGTTGTGGGAGAGGTCTGTGTTTTGTAGAGATACACATTGTCGACGAAGAGGTTCGAAACGGTGCCAGAGAGCACGAGCTGTGCGAGGTGTGCTCGCGTGGTCAGTCCGGAGAAACTTGCCAAAGGAATGTCGAGGCTCACCCATCCATTGGATTGCAATGTCGGCGCCGTGATGGTGATTTCGTGTGAGACGTCGTCACCGCCACCATACACTCCGTTCGCACCGAAGTCAACAAGCATGACTTTGACGTTCTCTGGGTTAGGTGTTGGATCCGGGGTCCACACATCGATGTGAAAGTGCGTCATCGATGTTGCATCGATAGGACTCGACGAGAACTCTACGCCTACAAAGTTGAGATTGTAGTAACGGATCACGTCATCGTTCCCCACCTTGATAAACGCGCTCTCGGTTGTTGAGTACTGCCAACGTGTGTTCCACGTATCGACGGGAACGTTCGTATATGCATTACTGTAGAGGGAAATCACATTCTTTGCATCCAAGGTTGGTGTTGGTGCAGGTGTTGTGGGGATGAGTGCCGTGCCACTTGCGGATAACTCCAACGAACCTCGAGCCATCGCAGCACCAAGCCATGCCGTGATCGTGGCATTACCCGAATCGAGAACCTGCACAACGCCTTGAGGTGACACCGTGGCGACGCTTGTATCAGACGATACAAAGTTGAAGTAGGACGGTGACGCGCTGATTGTCAGCATCGTCCCGTTTGGTAGATCGGCGGTGGCTTGTAACCCCTCAATCCTTATCGATGCCCCCTTCTCAGTGGTCGGCACCTTTCTATCCTCTCCGTTAAACATTGCACCGATACACGTTCCGAGATCAGAGACATGTTCGAATTGCACGTCATCAACCCAAAACGTATACCCTTTCTCATTGAACGGACCGGTCGAGTAAAAGAACAAGCCCCTTTCCCCATTGAGTCTGGCTGGATCTGGGATTGGAATGACCACTTTCTTCCAGTTGGTGTTGACTGGTAGTGCGTTCAGCGCAACCTGAAATGACGAAGTGCCAAAGTCATTTCCGAAGCCAATCACATCGATCGTTGCTGGTTGTGTTGCTTTGATGTAGAACGTCAACGCATTAAAGCCAGACAAATCTCTGCCTGCTCGACTGAAGTATGCCCCACCTGCATAAGCCCCCTGCGGGCTGTTTGCGTCAGGTACTTCATACCGCATCGATGCCCTGGAGTTATTGTACGTCGTCTCATAATCTACCTGGAAGGCTTTCACGTCAGAACCACCAAACGCAGCATAGATCAGATCGCTCTCGAAATCGTCGATAAAGACCTGTCCGCGCTGGGGATAACTGGGTGCTGAGAGACCGTCCACCATGCGATCGCCACATCCACTGATCAGAAGGACCAGCGACAGAAGAACCAATCCGGGGTGTACTATCGAAGAGGGCGTTTTCATGAGCGTTGCTATCGGGTCAAGATGTTGTGAGCGTAGATCCACGGAAAATAGGGAATGTGGATTTGCTGTCGATGGACGTGTCCAACGCTGTGCATCGTCGATTAGTTCGAGGGTTGGCCGGTGGCCAAAGGCGGCGGCTGTGGGAGTGATTCTGCATCAGGACAGACAACGCCGGGAAAACCTTTTCCCGGCGCGGTGCCGGGAAAAGGTTTTCCCGGCAACATTATGTAAACCGACTACTCGGTCTCCAGCTCTGGCTTCTGCCACAACTCAATCTTGTTGCCATCTGGGTCAAGGATCCAGGCAAAGGATCCGTACTCATTTACCTCCGGACCTCCGCAGATATCTGATCCAAGGTTTCGAATCTGTGATATCAGTGCCCCAAGATCGTCAACGGCCAGGTTCAGCATAAAGGGGCTTTGGGAGGGCGTATAATACTCGGTATCCGAGGGAAAGATCGTCCATACCTGATAGTTTGGCGCCGAGTTCTCGCGCTGAATAACGCCGCCTCCCCATTCCTCGAGATTCAAGCCAAGAACGTCTCGATACCAGGCTCGCATGACTGATGGCTGGGGACTTTTGATGAACAACCCACCGATACCTACAACGCGTCCCATGTTAGTCCTTTCTTGCCGTCTAAACTGCTACCGACTGTCGCCGGGAAAACCTTTTCCCGGCAACGTAATGTAAACCAGCGCCCTATACGCTGACCGTCACCTCTACCACCATCCCGGACTCAACCCCTGTCCTGCGCCGAACATCAGCCTTGATGGGAAGGAGATAGGTTGACCTTTTCGTGTCAAACCATATTGCGGTGCTCCACTCCACCGACCCAATCGCTGCCCGCGCCTGCAGTCTTCCCCAGCCTGTTTCGGCGATACTGAAGAGTGCGCGAATCTGACGTGAGAGCTCCAGTGGCAGGGAGACAAAATGCCATGCAGCAGGACCCTCATGTCTCCATACAGCGGATGTGAACGTGTACGTTGTCAATCGCGGTGCCCTACAAACTCAGCAAACGTGTACAGCGCGCCTGAAGGATCCAGGATGGAAAACTCGCAGTACCCATATGGCTTGATCTCCAGATGGCCGTTGGGGTGAACCACATTTCGCTGCCGGCACCACTCGTACAACGCTTCAACACTACTCATATTCACTCTGCACACAGAGTTCTCTACCAGTGTAGGATCGTCAGTCAAGTAGTAGTGGATCTCAGCCTTACCGAACAACACTCCCCCATACCGACCATCCTCCGTGACGAATGATCGCGTTCCACCTAGATCAGTCATGAAGTCCACGGACTCTTGGACGTTGTAGGAAGCCATGACCGGTATGGCATAGGCGAAATCCGAGGTGATGTTCTCTGGTAGCATTCGCGAAGATAGTGCTGAGTGAATCGACATCTACTGTGGCCTTATGGAACCATGACCATGCTTGTTACGTTCGCTCGGCATCCACTCCTCAACTCGGAATGTCGCCATGGTCACCACGCTCGCACTGATGTTCGCACTAGTTCTTGGCGCAGCAGCCGATAAGCCAATGAAGATCGATTTCGGCGACGCCCTTGGCAAGAATCAGGAGTGGGTGCTGCTCTCAGATAACGTCATGGGTGGTGTTACAAAGTCGACCCTGACGTACAAGAGCAACTCCGTTGTGTTGACGGGCGACATCTCTTTCAAGAACTATGGTGGATTCTCTTCGATTAAGACACGGTTTCGATCGGTCGACCTTTCCTCGTTTAAAGGCATCAAGATCAGATTCAAGTCTATCGATCAGAAGTTTGCATTCACCCTTGAAGACAGCCGCAATTGGACCCAGCCGAACTACAAGTGCAAGTTCACGTCAACGAAAGCCGACACGTGGGAGGAAGTGACGCTGTACTTCAAGGACTTTAAGGAGTACGTTATCGGTGAACCAACCGGTAACAGTATGGACGTCCGAGTCTTGCAGAACATCGTTCGGCTTGGCATCATGACCGATGAGAAGAAGGAGGGTCCCTTCTCGATAGAGATCGATTACGGTGAGTTTTTCAGTTAACACATCGGTCAACGCCGGGACAACGCCGGGAAAAGGTTTTCCCGGCGTCACTCCTGGCGTCTTCTACTTCTTTGCCACGCCAATTGGCCCCAACGGTAAGAACGCAGCAAACAGTGCCCAAAGTGTCCGTTTCCATGGCCATGACTCGCGGTTCGATCGTCGCAGTACCATCAGGCAATAGGCAACGAACAGGACACCGTGGATAGGCCCTAGGACCTTCACGCCGCGAGGGTCGTCGCCTAGGTACTTCAGTGGCACAGCTACAACCAACAGCAGGATGTAGGAGATAACTTCAGCATGGGCAACTGTAGAGAACATCGATTTCACCTAGGGTTTACTATGTGGTTGTTTGGACGGTGAAGGACGGTGACGCCGCAAACCCGTCAGTAGTAATACCGCCAGTCGAACAACGCACGAATCGCGAGGCCCCATCTTGGTTGTAAAAGGACCTGGTCCGCCGGTAGGACCTCGTGTGCCAGAAGTACAGGAATGTCAGCTGTTCCGCAGAGCTGCACAGCCATGCTCGAGTGTTGATCTTGGGAGAACGAGCGGAACAGGCGCCACTCAACGATTGGGGCATCAATGAGAATCGTACGCAGGCGAACCGTAACTGTACTGGCTGGATCATTTGTCGTTGAAAAAGCCATTTCATCGCCTTCTACGAATCCGAGGAATTGTACACCAACCTCTCTGCCAAGCATGAACTGGAACCGACCGATGGACGTTGCAATTCCGGATTGCCACCCAAACAAACCACCCGTACTGGCAGCAATGGCCAACTCTGTAAACGTCTCCTGGGACCATGGGGCTACCAGTAGTCCTGCAAGTAGTACGTCTCCTGGAATAGCATAAAATGGCATGCGAAGCCGTGTTGAGATAGCTGTCCTAGCAGGTACTTGAACCAGGCTTTCCGTTGGTAGTGCGCCACTCTCTTTCTCACGGTAGCTGGCTGTCGAACGGCTGTCGTAGGATGTACCAATCTCGAAAAACGCCAGACCATCGTCTCCCTCACTCATAATCCCATCAAGTCCTAGTCCCGCTCGGATGTTGATACCGATAGAACCGGCGCCCATTGCCGATGTACCTGCGGATTCAAGAGCATCGTTCCAACCGGCTAGGACAGAGTACGGTGATACTCCAATGAAGCCACCAACTTCCGTCCGGAATCGAGGCATATCACCAAGTCCGTATGACAGCGCAGGCACGGGGGTCTCGGTCAGGATTGTTTGACAATACTCCAAGGTCCCATCATTGATGAGCTCCACCGGCACCACGTCATTCGAGCATGTGCTCAGCGTATCCGGACTGGTACCCAACGGCAGTCGCGATGTATGCAGTGGTACCTGACCAGAGTACACATCCAAGATTTGGGACAGGCTGGCGGCCACTACATGCGCTGCAACCTGAACATCCTGCTCGCGAATGAATGCGTCACCAAGCAACACTAACGGTTTACCACTCCACGTGAACGTCTCGTAACCCTCTTCGTTATAATAGTCATGGGTTCCTTTTCGCACTGATGGATCGCCCCACGAGCCTGTGGTATGACCAGCTGCGAACATGTCCTGCAGAAAGTGGAGCCCATATGCCTCGTCGGCCAGCATCGATAGGGCAAGTTTGTTGCGTTCTTCACGCGAAACACCCGACTGCCGGAGCATAGCGGCTTTTTGCAGTGCTCGCTGATGATACCATGTGTACACAGCATAGGCGTTCATTTCGACACCTTGTGCTACACATTCCTTGAAGTATGTGTGTTCGTCCGTGTGTATCGACGGCCGTGCTAACAGGAAGTGTCCACTGTTGGAAACAGCACGGCTAACCAGAAGGGCGTCAGCACGCAGCAACTGGACATCCAGTGTGTGCATGGCATTGACTCGCTGGGCTCTACTCTTTGCCTCACGAACGCGATGCTTGAATTGTTCGGCAATGCGCGCGACGTTCATCACCCACTCACTCTCCAATAACGTAGAGAGCATATCAGCTGCTGAACATGAGTGATCTCCCGACACTGCCGGCCACGTAGCCCAGTCTAGGTACTCGACCTCCAATGGCTGTTCAAGCAAGATCACGGACTCTGTGAGTCGCTTCTCATGACCAGTGCGTGCCCATTTCCATAGCGTATCGAGCTGGCTTCGTCTGGTGGAATCAAGTTGTGACACCGCGGCAACACTAATGTCGCGATGTTCCGCAAACTCCCATGCCATGGCAATTCCCGCACTAATCAGCGATAGTAGAACTGCCAACCCAAGAACACGCACATGTCTATTCACGAACACTACTCCGCCCCCTACCGCATGATGACAATTCCACGTCGCTCTGTCATCCGATCACAGCTCACCACAACCTGATACACACCCGCGGGAAATGGTTGCACATCTACCGTCACGGATGTTGTATTTGGCATCACGTTACCGGACCACACCGCAACTCCGAGAGCATCAACAATCTGTACTGCAGTCTGCCCCGCCGCATCAGAAATCACAATGGTGATCTGCTCTCTCGCTGGATTCGGATAGACAACCGTTGTGGATGGTGTGAGTTTACGCTCCGCTACCGACACGGGCTCTGCGGTGTACATTTCAGCGATTTCCGATGCGCTCAGGCTTCTGCGATAGTAGCGGATCTCATCCATGGCGCCGCGGAAGAAGGCCGTCCCCGCTCGACCACCAACAAAGAGTGTTGCACGGTCTCGTTTGTTTAGGGGGTTTGTAAGGGGCGCTTCGGCACGTAGTAATCCATTCATGTACAGTGAGATTGTTGACCCGTTCGATATCACGGCTCCGTGGTTCCATGTATTCAACGTAGGTGTACCACCCCATATCTGTGCAGGTGCTCCACCACCACTCCAATAGGCGATCCCAAACTGCCCCCAGACATGTGCCTGAATGATGGACTGCTGCTCCTCCCAACTTGTTCCAAGAAGTTGCTGCTCTCCATCCAGGGAAGACGGCAAGAACCAGAAGGTGTACGTGAACGAATCGAAGTCCATCGGAACATCGTTATTGCGAAGCGACGTTGCTCCGTTGAAGGTCACGGCCTTACGCTCTGCACCTGATCGATCATTGACGTACGTCGCTGCACCGGACAGATTGTAGAGATGGCATTCCTGTTCGTCATCGAGAGATTCAGCGAACGGATAGTAGGCTACCAGGCCATCAGGATCATCCTTCAGCACCGCAGTTGCCAGAACACTCGTGTCGGATGCCTCGCCACCGTCAGCGTCTTTCAGACGAATTCGCAGATCGTTTGTACACACGTCTGCAACCGTCCAGGTGTATGACCCGTCCGCGGCCGGAACAGATGTTACAATCGAGGCCCACGATGAGCCATCAACTGTGTAATCGATACGCACGTTTGCAACACGGGCGGATCTCCAGCTGATCGCTACCTGCTGAGCTGGACGCAGCTGTTCACCTCCGCGCAAAGACGTTAGTGCAAGCGTTGGCTCAGCCGGTTCTTCAAGACACGTTGCAGCTTCGGCCGCCGTACGGATTTCCTGCTTGTTGAATTCAAGGAACTCCATCCGTACGGTATAGCCAAGACCTGCCGCGTTGTTGGTACCTCCACAGTAGCTCATAATCGATCCTGGATTCGGCTTGGCTTGGATGCCCGCATCAAGGCAGCCATCACGGATGGCATCTTCTACGACGCACGTATCGAGTGGTACTCCCGCAGCACAGCTATGGGTATGTGTTGCATTGAAGTTGTGACCAAGCTCATGAGCCAGGATGTAGGCATCGTACGTGAAGGCAAAGGTTGGGTAGGTGCTGCGGCCTTGCACGCTTGATACCGAGAAGGCATACTCTCCAGAGCTACACAGAGCGTTGAAGAAACCAAAGCCCCCACCCCCATAACTGATCGACGTCATCACGTGGGCAACATCTCGAGGTACGTCGCGATAGTTCTCGCTCCAGTACGAGCGTACCTTTTCTGGCAAGGCATAGGCATCACCCTTTACATCGTAGGGATCTGCCGGAGATGCTGTCCACGTCTTCAGCCATGAGAGTCGAAAACAGATGTTGACTTGTTCGGTGTAGATCATCGATACCATCTGCACCAACGCGGTGGCATAGGCTTGCGCAAGACGCACATCGCGTCCGGTTGAGATGAAAAACTCGGTGTCGGTTTCAAGGGCAAGATCCACTTCGAGTAGACGTGTCCAATCCAAGGCCTGGGGATGAGGCAACGTTTTCTGTGCAGCATTGATGGTAGTCACCTGGTTCCAGATATCGCGAAGTTCCGCATGAATGGCAGAGCTGGCCATCAACGTATAGTGTGCGTCGTGTATGGACTCAGCAGTAGGAGCCAATACGAACGACTTTCCAGTCGAGCGCTCTACTAACAGGAATAGGTTGCCACCAACATCGATCAGGCGCACCGTTGAACCCACCTCGCCGTCGATGATGCCACTAAAGGCGTGCATTTCAGGAGCTGCGAGGGCTCTCTCAGACTCAGAGGAAACTCGGTAGGTGGTGTTTTGATCCACCACGCTTCGCACACGCTGCATGCGAATCGTTCCAACGGTTGAGGGATCAAGGGGCACATCGTGGATCGTAAGGCTCTGCTGCCCACGCAGTGAAGCCAGAAGCGCATCCTCTCGCAACGTACACGACAGCACCGTGGCGGGCGCCGTTCCGCACAGCACCACATCCTTCTGCTGCTTCTTCACAAACGCGCTGAATGAAAGGTCTGCCCGTGCCGGAGAAGTTGCGGAAAAGAAGAACACCAGCATTCCCAGAAAGGGAAGCAGTCGCATGAGGATCATCGTTGTCCCACGAAGAGTGTAGTGGATGTGTTAGAACGTTGTCGAGAAGCTGAAAATCGGTGTGTACGGTGTGCCGATGATGCCCATGGACATTGCCTGCTCCGACGACGGCAGGATCGGATCGGCAAGCTTGAAGATGTGGTGGTTCAAGAGATGTACACCGTAGGCAATACCAGCGCCAAGAGCATAGCCGGCAAGGACGTCGGTGATGAAGTGAACACCGAGGTTCATTCTCGCATACCCCGTCCACAGTGCCCACCCTACGGATGGCACGATCACGTACCAGTGTGGGTAGCGCAGACTTAGGGTTGTGGCAAATGCTGCTGCGCCGGCAGCGTGGCCAGAAGGCATCGAACTAAAGTACTTGTCGTTTCCTTCCTCGCCGTTGATAATCAGTCCCGGGTAGGCCTGGTACGGGCGCTCACGATCGATCGCCATCTTCAGCCCAAGGACAACACCATAGGTAATACCCATGGTCACAAACTGCTGCACGGCTGTTTCGGACATATACCGGCGGTCGGCAGTTGGTTGATCAATCAGCGACGAGGTCACCCCATAGAGGTACATCGCGGAAGGCACGGCTATGTAGATCGGTGTGGCTGCATCGGACACAAACCGTGAAGTGGGTTTTGTTTCCTGAATCCGGTTCGCGTTGTACACGAGCTGTCCGTCCCATGAGAACGGGTCCACCGACTGGGCGATCACGTGTGCATGAGGTACTGCCAGCAAGATCGATAGCAGTGCTGTTGTGAGGGAGAGAGTAAGGGGCTTCATGTTGTAGTTCAACACTTCAGAACTAAATGTTCTTCAAGTACGCTGAGACGTACGCTTCTTTCTACAGGCATCGGAGCAATACCTCACCTCGTGCCACACCTTCTCCCATTTCTTGCGCCACGTGAATGGTCGGTTACACACAGTGCACACTTTTGTAGGTAGATGTGCCTTCAAGGATATTCCGCGCCCAACCCGTCTGTGAACTGAAGGTAGTTGCGTTCACTGGTCTCTGAATCAAACTCTTCTTGAGTCAGGAATGTTGGGGAGTATGGAATTCCAGCATCCCTGAGGTGCCGACACATCGAACGGAAGTGATTCGCATTCATGCCAAAGACGAGTGAGGCAGCAAACTTTGCTGCACTTGAGTGGACTTGTGGGCGCGCGTCAATTGCTCGCCGCAATTGAAACTCGAACACCTTTGTTACGGCCACGAGAGCGTCGATGTCTGTGCTATGTGTGCCGTCAGCAATGTAGGTATTCCACAGTGCTGAAACATCCTGATCAAGATATGCTCCGCGTCCAACTTCTGGATGAGGATCATCAATGCCCAACACGTCAATGATGATGTTCATAGCTACTGCTTGGGATCTCTCCTCGTTGGCTATCTCTGCAATCACGGGGATGCTACTGTCGTACGTCTCCAGTATCACCTCGATTGCCTCATCACCAATTTCTTCAGCTTCAACCAGACGGGTAATAACCGGGACGTCGCGGCTATCGAGACCCTTGGCTGCATAATGTTCCAAGTGCTGACGCCATGCGACTGTATCCACCTCGGTGTGGCCAGTCGTTGTGTCCACGAGTAGTAGCCGCACCAAGGATAGCTGCGACTCTGTGGAGCTGGAGCAGCTCCACAACATGAGGGCTGTGGTTAGGACGACCAAGGCAGGACGCAGATGTTGACGTTGTTGTCTCATGGAGTACCTCAGGATAGTTGGTCGAAAAATACAAAGTGTGTTATGGTGTTCAATTCGCTCTACGTTAGGTCCTACCCCAACTGCAGGTAGTTGGAGGCTGTCGTTTCCTCATCAAACTCCTCTTGGGTGAGAAACGCAGGTGAGTATGGAATGCCCGCGTTCCTCAGATACCGACACATCGAACGGAAATGATTCGCATTCATCCCGTACATGACCTCTGCAGCATACTTCGCTGCGCGTGAGTGTAACTGTGGCCGTGCGTCGATCACCTGCTTTAGCTGGAATTCGAACACTCTCGTGATAGCAACGAGTGCATCTATCGCATTGGCATGCTTGCCTTCGGCTATCTCGTCATTCCATACCGCCGAGACCGTCGAGTCGAGAAACTCCCCGAGTTCGGGTTCAGGGTACGGATCGTCGATGTCCAGAGCATCAATGATGATTTTTACGGCTACTGCTTGAGATCTCTCTTTTTCAGCAATGTCGGCCAGGATCTCGATTCCACTGTCGTACGTATTCAGCATGATCGCTATGGCCTCCGTGCCCATCTCCTCGGCTTCTACGAGACGAACCATGAATGGGATGTCGCGAGTATCACGCCCCTGAATGGCATAGCCCTCCATTCGATCACGAAGAACAGCAGTATCGATCTCCGTATGTCCATTCGTCGTGTCCACATGAAGCGGATTTGCCGTTGGCTCTGGTTCAACGGTACTTGTGCAGCTCCACAGAATCAATCCTCCAGTAAGGATGACCAGAACAGAGCGGAGATGTTTAGGGTAGCGTGTCATAGGTGTTTCTTTCTTCGTGACAAACTGACGATTACAGTCACTCGTTCAACCATTTGGCTAGGTATCTCCGCGGTGCGATGAACATCACCACTGCAATCACGCTCATAACCACCATGATGGCGAAGTAGTTCTGGTTGCTCATGCGGTCGTAGTATGATCCAATAAAGCCGGCCAGGTAGTTGCCAAAGAAGCTTGACAGGAACCAGACCCCCATGAACATGCTTACCATTCGAGCTGGTGCTACGCGAGACACCATCGCTTGACCAATGGGAGACAGGTAGAGTTCACCGATGGTGAACAGAAGTACTACCATCGCCAACCACAACACATTCAGCTTTTCAGCCCCCTGCGCGATATCTGCCACGTACATCATCAGGAGGAAGGCAATGGCCATCCAACCACAACCAATTGCCATCTTGACGATGGATGTTGGTTCCGATGAGCGTGAGCGCTGCCAGGCCCAGATTCGACTGAGTACTGGGGCAAACACGATGATGAAGAACGGATTGAACGTCTGGAACCATGACGAGGGAATGTTGAAACCGAGCACGGCCCAGTCGGTTTTTTGATCGGCCCACACCTGGAGCGCATTGCCTTGCTGCTCGAAGACACCCCAGAAAAGGATGTTCACAAAGCACAAGTAGCCGATGACCAGTAAGGGGCGAATCCAGTTGTTCGAGGAGGACTCCTCGGTAGTAGCAACAATCACACGCTGGTTTTCTATTGGGAGGTGCCGGCTACCGCGCCAGTAGACGAGTGTACCGATCAGCATGCCAATACCAGCCGCGCCAAAGCCATAGTGCCAGCCGACCGTCTGACCCAACGTGCCACAGACGATTGGTGAAAAGAAAGCACCAAGGTTGACGCCCATGTAGTAGATCGTGTAGGCGCTATCGACGCGTTGGTCACCTGGTTGGTAGAGCGAGCCTACCTGTGCCGTGAGGTTGGGCTTGAACAGGCCGTTGCCCATGATCAGAAATACCAGTGCTATCAAGAACAGACTCTCGAAGGCCATCAGGAAATGACCTGCGGCCATGAGTATCGACCCGGCATACACGGCATTGGTTTTCCCGAGGTAGCGGTCGGCAAGCAGACCTCCAAGGAAGGGAGTGAAGTACACCAAGCCCGTGTACAGTCCATAGATCTGTGATGACACACCAATCACGGACAGTGGACCAAAGAGCGTGGTGAGGAAGCTCTCGATGGCAGAGTAGCCCAGAACACTGCTCGACAGGATGGGATCGAGCAGTAGGTACTGCGTCATGTACAGCACGAGGAGTGCCCGCATGCCATAGTAGCTAAATCGCTCCCACATTTCGGTGAAGAACAAGTACGTCAGGCCGATCGGGTGACCGAGGAACTCGCGTGTGGCTGCAGGCATGGGCGAAGATAGTGGACGAGGCCGGGAAAACCACCAGGGCGGAATGCACAAGGAGGGCTGTGCGTTTCATATCTTTTCTCGTTGTCGGAAAATAAAAATAGGCGTCCGAACCTTCCTTGATTCTGTACCGCCCATGAAACACATCGCCCTGGTTCTATTGGTGATTTTCAGTAGTTCTGCTGCAGTTAGTCAAGCACCGGATTCACTACGGCAGGACGGAGTGTATGCTGGCGTGCGCGTAGGATTGCCGTTTCTCTTTGGCCTGCGCGTCCGATACATCGGCGTTACCGATCATGATGGTCAACAGCGCCCCTTGTTCTATGCAGATGCCGATGCTGCAACTTCGATTCTCATCAATTCAGTGAACCTAGGCGGCGGTTGGTTTCCCTTCGATGATACCTGGTACGTTGGTGCGAAGTATCACTTTCTTACCACTCCGCTCACGGATGAACCAACAGACTGGAAGGCTCTCATCAGCGGTGAGGTCGGAGCACGCATTCCGATCGATCGCGCCTGCAATTGGCTGTTTACGATCGATGCCGGCCCGATCTACAATCCTGGAGGCGAATCGGTGAAGGTGCTGTTCAACACTACGCTGGGTGTAGTCGGACGGTTGTACTAGGTTGTACTAGGGTTAAGAGGTTTTTCAAAAACATCTGGAGTGTCGTAGATGGAGCGGTATCGTTTTGCACTTAAGTGGGGTGTGATCTTCACAGCCATGGGGCTTCTGTGGATGCTCTTGGAGCGGTTGCTGGGACTACACGATGAGCGCATCGAGATGCATGCCTGGGCAACGAACCTGATTCTCTTCCCTGCCGTGCTCGTGTACGTCCTAGCACTGCGCGAGAAGAAGCGGATCGCCTACGGTGGAACAATGACCTACAAGCAGGGCTTCCTAGCTGGCGTGGGGATTACCGCAGTTGTAACACTGCTCACGCCGTTGTCTCAGTTGATCACGTCGCTGGTGATCACGCCGGACTACTTCAGCAACATGATTGCCTACAGTGTGAACCACGGCATGCTCACACAGACCGAAGCCGAGGAGTACTTCAGTCTGTCGAACTACCTGTTGCAGAGTACGGTATTCGCACCAATTGCTGGTGTCGTGACGTCGGCAATTGTAGCGGTGTTTGTGCGGTCGAAGGGGTGACGTATGGGGCTGGTGGTTTGGCTCCTGCTCTTGTGTGCAATGCAGTCCTATGCTCAGACTGTTCCGCGCATTGATCCGCCACACTGGTTTGTCAACTGGAGTCAGGGCGAACATCCTTTCCACAGCGTTGAGCTTCTAATCGACAGTGACTCCATCGTTTCCGTATCTGGACAGAGCTTGTATTCGCGAGTCGTAACCCATGAGTCGACTTCAAGTGGGCACTACCATCTTGCTACCGTCGAGCAGGATGTTGATGCTCCACCGCATCTCCTTGATCTTGTACTGACGTATGTCGGAGGATCAACGGACACCGTCGCTTTTGCGTTCAAGGCCGGACAACCGGGCGGAAATGGCTTACGAACACACGACGTCCTGTACCTGATTACCCCTGATCGCTTTGCCAATGGAGATCCAGCCAATGATGTGATCCCGTCGATGCGTGAGCATACCATCGACCGTCGAAACCCTTCTGGGCGTCATGGTGGCGACATAGCAGGACTGCACAAGTTTCACGACCACCTGACTTCTTTGGGGATCAGTGCTGTGTGGTTGAATCCTGTTCTTGAGAATGATCAGAGCCAAGCGAGCTACCACGGATATGCGGTAACCGATCACTACCGCGTAGATCCTCGATTTGGAACCAACGACGATTATGCGGAGTGGGTGGATCGCTTACATCGAGATTCGATGCGGGTCGTTATGGATGTTGTGCTAAATCATGTTGGCGACCAGCATCGACTGTTTCGAAGTCCACCGGATTCATCGTGGTTTCACTGGTGGCCGTCGTATACCAACACCAATTTTGACGTGATGTCAGTCTTCGACTCGAACACTTCTTGCACGGCACGAGACACGATGTTGCAGGGTTGGTTTGATCGCATGATGCCCGACATTGATCAACGTTGCGTTCATGCAGCGAGGTACCTGCTGCAGAACACTGTGTGGTGGATTCGCGAGGCCGGTGTTGATGCTCTGCGCATTGATACGTATCCGTATTCATATCCAGAATTTATGCGTTGGTTTAATCGCACACTCCATGAAGCATTTCCGAATCTCACAGTGTTTGGGGAGATCTGGGTGCAGTCGGCTCTCGATCAGCACAAGTTCCTTGGAGCTCAGCATAGCGATCTCCACCACTGCACCGACTTTGCCTTGTATTACGGGTTGAATCGCCTCCTATCACCAGAGGTTTCAACACGAATCGGTGCATGTTCTACTATCCAGGCAGCGTTACGTGTGAACAAACTCGGCAACCCAGATACGGAAGAATGGTTCGGCTCTCGCAAAAGCGTTGCTTTCTTGGACAACCACGATGTGGGCCGAATCTATGGTTGTGCGAATCGTGACCTGCGTCGTTGGTCGATGGTGATGACGGTGCTGTTTACCCTTCCACGGATACCATGTTTGTTATATGGTACAGAGTTTCTGTTCGCCGCTACAGAGAACCATGGTTTGATTAGGGAAGATGTATCGGGTGGCTGGGCGGAAGATCGTGTGTCATTCTTTCGTCGCGATCATCTCTCAGGCGATCAGCAGATAGCTCAAAAGCTGATCCAGGATCTTGTTCACTTTCGTCGAACAAGTGTGCTGTTGCAACATGCTGACTTCAAGTGGATGTCGTTCAGTCAAGGGTGCATGGTGTACACCTATACAAGTATGGAAGGCACGTTAGTTGTGGTTTCCAACCTAGGCGAAGAAACTGTGGAGTTCGACCTTAGCCCCTTCACAAAAGATCGAATAGGTGGAGTCGATGTACTCATGAAGCAGAATTTTGGCAACGTTGATCGCGTGACAGTGGAGCCATCAACTACCCGGATTCTGGAGTTCCGGTAGGTTCCAACTGTCCTACCGAGTCCGTCTTCTCTTGCCCTCCAGGATTGCATCAAGAGACTTCTCGATGCGAGCTCGGCGGGTGGCACTCTTTTTCGCCGATGAGAAGTACATCAGGTACTCCCGTCGGCACCCAGGCGGTAGAGATTCGAAGGCGTGACGCACATCGTTCCACTTGTCCAGGATCTCTTGGAACTCCTCAGGCACGGGATAGTCCTGAATCGACATGCGTTCAACGGTCCGGCCTGATCGTTCAATCTCAAGTCCCTGCTGGATAAAGGCCCGGAGCTCTTTCTCCATCTTCTTGACCTCTTTGACAGAGGTAAAGTGCAAGCGCCTCGCTGCCTGGGTGTTAGGACCTGGCTTCTGGAGATAACCATGTGGGTCGTCCATCAGAGCCCCCTTGAAGAAACCGATCACACAAGAGTCCTTCATCGATCCGATGATGAGTACGTTAGCATCGTTGAGGGTGTACACAGGTTGCTTCCACTTGAAGTCCTCGTAGAGGTCATCACTCACTGCCCTCACGATTGCTCGAAGTGCTTTAAGCTCGTTGGTCCAGGCCTGGATGGCATTGACGTAACGCTCAACGGCGGGGTTATCGTTGATGGCCATACGGTTCCGTTATTTTATTGGACTTAGCACCACCACGCCGGGAAAAGGTTTTCCCGGCGTGGTCGGCGTCGTCTGAACCACAAAGTACACACTCCGACCACTCACCAACACCTCCTCGCAGTGCTCCGAGCCTGTCACGACCCAACGCTTCACGAGGGTTCCATCATAGGCAAAGAGGGCAATCGTCTCTCCAGGCCACACACCGCGAACGCACACTCGGTTACCCTGCCACGATGCCGTGAACGACGGTGCTACACGCTCTTCCACGTCCGTTGGAGCGAACTGAAAGGGTTCGCTCTCCGACGCACAGTTGCCGAATTGCCTGCTGCGCGTCACTACGCGGTAGGCCGCTGCTTTTGTTGGCACGTACCACGGCCGGTTCCAGCCTGTTATGGGCACATTACCAACAAACCACTGATAGCTGTCTGCCAGCGGCGATGCCCATAGTGTGTCGGCGCGCAGCGATAGTGAGGTGGTAGGGGGCTCGTAGTTACGCAGGGTGAAGCGCACTGGTCCAACTGTGAGTACGCAACCATTCTCGGCGTCAGGCAAAATCTCTGCAGTGATAGAGTATGTGCCGGGTTGTGCAATGGCAATCACCTCGTTGGTATCACCCGTACTCCACGCAACAGTGTTGTAGCCAGGCCCATCCACCTGAACGGACAACCGCAAGCCCCCTTCCCCATTACACAGAACGGTGTCTCCTGCTACGTTTACCCGCGCTGAAGGCACCGGAACTTGCGTCACCACAATCGAGTCTACCACCTCTCCACATCCTTTTGTGCTCCGGGCAATGGCACGGTACACTCCAGGAGTACTCACCGTAATCTCTGCAGTAGTTGCACCAGTCGACCACTCGACAGTGGCATCTGCACTGGCAGCTGCACGGAGTGTTACCGTATCACCTGGACATATCGCAGACGGTCCAATCATTTGCAATTCCGGGGGGCGTGCCCACGCTATGATGGTGTCCACCACATCACCGTCAAAGCATGTTGTGTTCACCAAGGCGATCACATTTTCACGCTCCTTGATGACGTATCGATACGTCGTGCCACGCACACTGTCGGGCAACCACATCACCGATGCTACCGGCCCGTTGTACGTCAGAACAATCGTGTCGCCTACGCATCCAACTGTGGTACTCATGCGGATGTCGCTACTGGCGAGTATCCGCATGGTTGTCTGCATCTGCGTCGTGCCTATGGCAGACATCGCACGATTGTCTCGGTTGAGGATGTGATTCACATAGGCAAACGTGGTGGCAAACTGCTGAGCACGATCAATCGTACCGGGACACGTGAACTCACCGATGGAGCAGAGTGTATTCTGGTCTGCAAACTGACAGTGACTGCCGCCGGGAATCACGCCCAGTGCCTTGCACGTTGCCGCTACGGCGTTGTACATCGGTTGAATGGTTGTAAGGGGCGTCACGCAGTCCTCGCTTCCGGCAAGGATCAACGTGGGGCAGGTTACCGAAGCCGCAGCAGCTGTTGCACTGGGATTTGTTTCGGCTGGTGCCAAGGCGATCACGCTGGCGAGATTCCAATCCGTGTTGTCAAGGATGGTTTTGGCTGCAAGAAACGAGGAGCCCCCTCCCATCGAGTGACCGATCAGGACGTAGTCATCACGAATCGCACCCTGCCAGCGTGAGCCTGCACGCGTGTTCTCTTGCCTGATCCATGCAAGACAGGCAACGATGTCATCGGCATACTCTGCATGATCTGGAAACAATCCGGAACCCGTTTCAGGAAGGATGGCAATAAAGCCAGCGGAATTCTTGCAGACCTCCGTTGCCAATGAAGTGTAGGCCCCTACCGGTAGTTGGTATCCATGAGCGATGACTGCAACACCAAAGTTTTCAGTGGAGCCTGTCGTGGATCCCTGCAATGGCGCATCGGTGCCACCAGGTGCCTCGGCAGGATAGATGATGGTGACGGCGATGGATGCACCGCGAGCTGCATCCTGAAAGGTAAGGCGTGTACGACCCTCGTAGTAGGCTGCAGAAACAGTCTGGGCAACGGTGCATAGAATACCCACACACAACAGAAGAGTTAGCTTCATCGCACTACCTTTGTTTCTGCGATACATCGTCCACGATACATGGTAGTGAAAATAATGCACGCATTGGTCATTGGCGGTACTGGTCTTGTTGGCGTGGAACTGCTTCGACTTCTGGCGAGCGATACAGAGTTTTCACGTATTGACTCCGTGGGCCGCAGTATCGTACCCGACCTCCAGGATCGTGTTCATCAGGTAGTGATGGATCTCCTGGAGGAATCACTTCCAGCAAATGTCACGCCCGACGTTGTGTTCTGCTGCTTGGGCACAACGATTCGCACGGCTGGATCGCAAGAGGCCTTTCGCCGCGTAGACTATGAGATGCCGATGAGGATTGCCAAAGCTGCACGTACGCGTGGGGCGCAGCACTTCATTCTGGTGAGCTCGCTTGGAGCAAACCCCGCATCCCGAACGTTTTACTCCCGCATTAAGGGAGAACTGGAACGCGACCTCCAGAAGCTGGGGTATCCGTCACTGACGTTTGTCCGGCCGTCCTTGCTGTTGGGTGATCGCACTGAGCCACGGTTTGGTGAACAAGTAGCTACGCTTGTGATGCTCACGTTCCGGTTACTCATCCCACGCTCGTTGCGTGCCATTTCAGCAACGCGCGTAGCAGCCGCAATGGTAGCCGCCGCGAAGCGGCGGCGGGTGGGGGTGGAGGTGATCGAGAATCGGGTGTTGTGACAGACGCCGGGAAAAGGTTTTCCCGGCGTTGTCGATATGTCCGCTACGGCAACTCGTCGTACTGATACCCCAACACGGATTCATCCATGACAGCAGCTGGAGTATTGAGTCCGTCCATCCGGAAGTCCCAGGGCATGAGCACCTCATTCAACCCAGACATCATCTCGCCACCGGAGGCGTAGTTTTTTCCGTGCCGCTTCATCCAGCCTGACCAGATCCGATCGATATTGGCGTGATGAATCCAGAAGACTGGATCGTTGGGCGACGTGGCTTGGCACATACTTCCTGCATAGATATTTCCGTCAGGTGCTCTCCAGATACCACCTACGTATACGTGAACGATGTTGTGTTGCGTGCTTCCACGCTCACCAGGAATACTAATTACATCCATAACTCCATTGGGATCGCATTCATTACCTGCCGTTCCACGCCAACCCTCCAGAGAATTGCGGAAGCTGATCGTTGTATCAACAGAGCTATCCCATGGAGCACTGTCGTACGTGGGGATGCTAAGCGACCCCAATATTTCTGCACTGGTAGGTAGCAGTGCGTCGGCGTTGAGGTTCTTGCCGATTCGACGCGTCAGATATGGAACAACATTGGGACTTGTGTTGTGATCAAAGAACACCGAGTCAATATCCACTTCATCTGAAACGGTAATGATCCATGCATCCTTCTGGAAGGGGCCGGAGGTAACGGCATAGCCCTGTGACGGATCACCATCGCCCCCTACCAATTCGTCCGAGAACAGAACCTGCTGAGCCGAGGGATCGGTCCAGTCCCAATATGGAATCGTGACATCCTTTCCACTGACGTCGCGCAAAGCACGCTCGAACAGGTCAAGATACACGCGGTGCCATGGGAGGAAGCCGGGATTCATGTGGGCGGGAAACATGCCATCACCACCAACCGTACCTGCATCGCAGAAGAATGCGAGGTAGTGCCACTTCACGAACTGATCGTAATAATTCAGCGTGGGGTCGTATGGCGAGGGCACGGTCTTCAGCGCCTTCACTGCGGAGACGAAATCGGCTTTTTCCTCGGTTGTCATCCGGGTTACGCTCTTGCGCACACGCAGATTTGAGGGGTTCGATGGATTGGTTGACGTGCATGCAGCGCTGAACAGAGCAACGATAGCCAGGCTGATGGCGATGTATGGTAGTGTTTTCATAGGTGCGATGATACGACAATGTAACGACGCCGGGAAAACCTTTTCCCGGCGTGGTGCCGGGAAAAGGTTTTCCCGGCGTCGTCAACTTCCCGATGTTTGCCACAGCAAAACGTTCACCCCTTCACCCCCAACCACCTATAACACCATGCAGCAGTACCGCTACGTCATCAGTGCGTTTGTGTGCCTCTTCGTATGCCTCACGCTCACCGTACTTCCTAGTCTGGCACAGCAACAGGAGATTCCCCAGCCTCCATCTGTTCGTGCACGCGATGGAGTGCTGACCGACACACTGAACCTCGTGCTGGCCACAATCGCTGTAGGTGAACGCCAAGTATTGGCACGCACCTACAACGGTACAGCTCCGGGGTCCATCTGGCGTGTTCACCCAGGTGAAACCATGCGGATTCACCTGAACAACCAGCTTCCTCCAAATCCGGATGCTGATCTGCCAGATCAAGGCAACTACCCGCAGCGTGCAAACACAACAAACCTGCACGTCCATGGTTTGAATGTGTCGCCAAAGGATAATGGCGACAACGTTCTGTTGAGCATTGAGCCACAATCGTCGTTCGACTTCGAGTTCGAGTTGCCCGCCGACCACGCAGCCGGCACATACTGGTATCACCCGCATCACCACACATCCACGTGGTCGCAGGTGGTCAACGGTCTTGCTGGTGCCATCGTGATCGAGGATCCTACAGATCCATCAGTCACGGATCCTGCGCTCCTCGCCATGAGCGATCGCGTGTTTCTCTTCTCGTCATACATGATCGATACGGCTACGAATACCATTGGCTATCCTCGCCGCTTAGCGTCTGCAACGGCAACGACCCCAATACCAGGTAGTGATTCACCCGTGTTCGTCAATGGTGTACTGTCAGGGACGGTTACCATGCGCCCTGGTGAGATTCAGCGCTGGCGCTTCATCGATGCCACGTATGAGTTTTCCATGCGCCTTACGTGGTTGCACATCAGCAATGGCGATACCACGCGTGTTGAGCAGTGGGAGATCGCTAACGATGGCTTGTACTTTCCTGCTCCGAAGCCAACCTCCCAGGTGACGTTTACTGCCGGTGCGCGGAGCGATGTTCTTGTGCAGGCGCCGGCCGCCGAAGGGCGCTATATAGTCCAGCTCGAGGCGTTGGATCGTGGGATGAGGGTGATGGAAACGCGAGAACTCATCGACATTATTGTAGGGGGCGACCCAGTGCTTCCAGCAATGACCATGCCGGCAGTTCTGCCGAAGGCCATGGCAGCGGGTACCATTCGCGACGAGGAGATTACTGGTACACGCCAGATCACGTTCCGCATCGGCGATTTTGGTGAGGTTGCGAAGGACTCTTCGGCTATCACCCGCACCTTTACGATCGACAACTCCCCGTTCAGCCATGATGTGGTGAACATGACAGTGAAAGCTGGCGATGTGGAGGAGTGGACGATTGTGAACGAGAGTGGCGGCTATCACCCATTTCACATCCACGTAAATGAGTTTGAAGTGGTTGAGGTGAATGGCGTACGTCAAGATCCGGTGATCTGGCGCGACGTACTTCTGCTTGCACCCAATAGCACCTATAAGATTCGTCAGCGCTATACCGACTACGATGGCAAGACCGTCTTGCACTGCCACTTCCTTCCTCATGAAGACTGGGGCATGATGAACATCATCGATATTCTGCCTCGCACATCGAATGTGAAAGAGACACCGTGGACCGAGCCCCTTGCCTTCCCGAACCCTGTTACGGGCAGGATGTCCACACTGAATGTGCAACTGCCCGAATTCCTGGGAGACCGACGAGTGGACATCACGTTGCACGACATTACCGGCTCGGTGGTGAGAACACTGCAGACGTCGGCGGCCGAAAGCCCAGTTGTAGAGATCGATGTACAGGATATGCCGGCAGGATCGTACTACGTGCGCGTATCGGACGGTGAGGCGTACCGTACATCGGATATGGTGATTATCGTTAGATGATCAGACTTTTCTGGACAAATGTTGCACTCCTGATAGCGCTAGCTGTTGCGGCTGGCGCTGCAGTGCATACGCCCCGTTCCATTGACTCCCTGCCTGTCGTGTATGGTGCTGATTCTTCCGCAATCGACCTTCTGGCAGCATCGGACACAACAACCGTCGTTGCCGTCCGACATCTTGGTGCGATCTGCTCCCACTGCGTGGAGCAGATCATCCTGCTGAACGAGTACGCCAATGAGTTTCGTCGGAGAAATGCACGTGTGATTGCCTTCTCTATGGACGACGTTGATGAGTGCCAACTGGCAGCAAAGGAGCATGCCATCGACACCGATGTTCTGCAGCTCTGCTACGATGAGCGCGATGCGTGTTCTCGTGCAGTGGGTAGCACGATCCAGGAGATTGATGGATCGTTTACCGATCTCCACGCCGTGCTCGTGATCCGAAAGCGCATCGTGGTGTTTGAGCACTACTCTACGCAGCCGTTGATGTCGCTGGGTGGTGTTTTTGAGGTGCTGGGTGAGTGACGCCGAGGGCGACGGAGGACCACGCCGGGAAAAGGTTTTCCCGGCGTCGTGTAACTAACAGTCTGTTCACATAGTCCCCGCACGAGTTATCACATAGGAGAGCCGAATGAGACGCGTCATTGCTACACTGCTTCTGGCTGCCAGTCCAGTACTTCACTACGCGCAAACCAACCCAGCGATTACATCGTGGTTGATTAACACAACTGGGGCAAAGGGTCGACACTACGTGCAGGGTAATCCTGCACCGATTGCAGATACCATGCTTGCCAATGTGATGCTGGTGCGGTATTCGGAGGCATATAGCTATGTGAATTGCAACGGTATCCCTTCCTACGTGATTGGACCATATCCCGACGGCAATCCGGCTACTGCGGTTGGACGGAACTATCTCTTCAAGATCCCGCTGGATCCTCAGCCAAACACCGGAACCAAAACGGCTGTCGGGTTAGGCCACATTGCAGTACTCGTCAACGGTGTGCCAGTGTACAACTACGCTGACGCGCGCTCGTACAACAACCAGAATATTTGGCACCAGAACGCCGTGTTCTTTGAGCGGATTGGATTCGACTGCTCGAAGGGTCATCCTGCACCTTTGCGTACGGGTCCTCCAGGTATGGGAGGGGGCTCGGCAGATGGTCAGTATCATCATCACCAAGATCCCTCGGCCTTCAACGTTGCCAAGGTTGTGATGTCGGACATTTGCGATATGTACCTCGCTGATGGTCTGTACGTCCCAGATAGCACACAGCATGGCCCCCTGATTGGATTCGCCTTTGATGGCTATCCGATCTATGCTGCCTATGGATGGGCTGATGGCACTCAATCTGTTCGACGGATCACGTCCAGCTATCAAATCCGCTCCATCGGCGAGCGAACAACACTTCCGGACGGCACAGTGCTGTCGACGTCACAGTATGGTCCTGCCCTATCGCAGTATCCACTTGGCGCCTACGCCGAGGACTACGAGTACCTTGCTGGTTCTGGTGACCTCGACGAGCATAACGGCAGGTTCTGCATCACGCCGGAGTATCCCGGTGGTACGTATGCCTACTTTGCGACGATCGATGAAGACGGTAATTCGGTGTACCCATATGTGATCGGGCCCACATACTACGGCGTAGTAGAGCAGTCGAATTTTGCTGGTACTGGCCCTGGAGCGGCTCCAACTCGGGTAACGATCACTGAACCAGTAACTCGCTACCTCCCCGGCGTGACCTCTGTTCGAGACGTAGAGAATGCCATTACTCCTACGGTGTTCCCAAATCCGGCCATGGACGTCATCATCGTACAAGTGCGGCAACCTCTTCAGGCTGATGCCACCGTCAGCATGTACGACCTACGAGGAGTCCTTGTCCGATCATCACGCATTCACTCCGGCAGCACGATGTGCTACGTGGATGTGGAGACACTGTACGCAGGCACGTACATCGTCCATGTTGAAACCCATGGTGTTGTACGGTCGTATCCAGTCATTCTTGGAGAGTGATCGGTGCTGGAGGTCCTTCTCTCGATTGTGTTTGTCGTCCACTCTACGGGAAATGGTGGGCAATACACCTTGGAGCGCGCTCAGTGGTATGTTGGGAACGTTGAACTCCATGCCATCGACGGGAGTTCGTATCGCATCGCAGGCTACTACCTCCTAGATACCGACGATCCACAATCACTCAGGCTAGAGCTGCCAGAGCTTCTGCCTCACGCAGACTATCGGTCCTTGAGCTTCACTCTTGGGGTAGACAGCCTTGATAATCACGGTGGACCGCGGGAGGGGGCTCTCGATCCAATGCACGGCATGTACTGGACCTGGTCGACAGGGTACATCTTCCTGAAGATTGAAGGTACGGCTTCGGCGTCGCCTCAGCCCAAGAAACGTATCGAGTACCACCTTGGGGGTTTTAGAGCCCCCTACAACAATATCCGTCGCGTACACTGTGCGATGACGAGCGGACAGGAAGCCCGCATCGTGGTAGATGTTGATGCGTTCATGCGCACGATTAATGTTGCCCAGACTCCAGGCGTCATGGATGTACGTTCATCTGCCGATCTGATTGATCAGGCAGTGGAGATGTTCCGTGCACCATAAGATTGTGGTTATCTGTATGCTGGTTGTAGCGATCGCTACAACGGTAGTGCAGAGTGGAAATCATGGTGAGCAGGACGAAGCAGTCGTTGCCCTTGGAAGACGACTGTTCTACGATCCCGTGCTTTCTGTAGATCAAACTACCAGCTGTGGTACGTGTCATCAGCAGTTTGCAGCGTTTGCGCATGTAGACCACGCGCTGAGTCACGGAGTGTACGGACGTATCGGTACCCGTAACGTACCGGCACTGCAGAATCTTGCATCTCGCCGTGGTTTCATGTGGGACGGTGCGATTGAGCACCTGGACATGCAGGCGTTAAGCCCCCTAACCAGTCACGCTGAAATGGGCGAAACCCTACCACGCATCCTAGAGAAGCTTGACAGTGTGGGATGGTGCCGAACCCTGATGACGCAGGCCTATGGTAGTCCAGACATTACGATCCCGCGAGTGCTGCGTGCATTGGGTCGATTCGTGGCTACGTTGGAGAGTCGTTCTTCTCGGTTCGACCGTTGGCATGCAGGGCAGGACACGTTAGCTGAGAACGAGAGACGAGGGTATGATCTTTTCCGAGCATACTGCGCATCATGCCACAATGGTATCGACTTCACCGATGATTCCTTTCGCAGCAATGGTCTGCCGCTGGATTCACTCTTGATGGATCACGGACGCGAGCGAGTAACGCTGGACGAGCAGGATCGGTACCGGTTCAAAGTGCCATCACTTCGAAACGTGGGGCGCACAATGCCCTATATGCATGATGGTCGGTTCAAGCGTCTTCGAGATGTACTTGCCCATTATGCGCAGCAAGACGATCTCGCCGACCATGCTGATCCGTTGGTGCGATCAATTGCACCACTGGATGACCGTGCCCGCAAGGATCTGATCGCCTTTCTGCTCACGCTGACTGATGAGGCATTTCTTCGGGATACAGCGTTCGGCGAGAAGGAGGTATGGGAGTAAGGACGACGTAAGGACCACGCCGGGAAAACCTTTTCCCGGCGTCGTCCGCAATTTCACCGATCCAGCGTCCCCATCACAATGCCAAACACATTCAATACACTGAGCTGCCCGTAGTTACCCGGCGTAAACGCTGGGCCACGTGCGAAGAAGACGCCGTGCATCTCGAGATGCGAGTTGTGGTGTCCATGATCTCCGCCTCCCCGAAACGGCCTGCCCTTTCTCACGAAGAAGCATCCAGGTCTGGTCATCAGGATGGCCGCAGGTGCTCTACCAGAAGCATCCATGTGGAGATCGGATAACGAATCGTCGGGCGCATACACATCAACCCACGATACGCGCTCGGCAATACTGCGCTGGAGACTATCAATGTTGGGAGGGGGCTGACGGTAGAGGTACACCAGATTCCCGGATCCAATGATGCGGAAACCTGTTGTGTCCATCACAGATTCAAGTTCAATGCTGCATGACTCTTGCAAAGCAGTCATGCCGTGGTCGCTGACAACGATGATATTCGTCGACTCCAGCATACCTCGCAACGCAAGCTCAGTTTCAAGGCGCACCAGAAGGTCTCCAGCAACACTCAACCCCTCGGAGATATTCGGAGAGTCTGGTCCTTCTCGATGACCGATGTCATCCAGTACTTCGAAGTACATCGTAGCTACCCGCGGAGGTGTAGGGCCATCGATCCACGACAGTAAGGAGTCAATTCGCTCATGGTAGTTGCGCGAAGGCTCGTACGGCAACCAGTGCGTAGGACGGTCACCAGAAAATGCCGTTTCGGATCCTGGCCAGAAGGCACACGCTGCCGTAAGCCCCCTACGCTCAGCTTCGATCCACAGCGGCGTGCCCCGCCACCATGCGGACTCTTTACGCTGCATCGTGAAGACGTCGTTGAGGGTGGAGTCGTAGAAGCTGTTGCCGACGATGCCGTTGTCGCGTGGGTACGCTCCGGTAGCAATTGCCCAATGGTTGGGAAACGTCTTGGTGGGGTTTACCGGCTTCAGACTCGATGCTCGATAGCATTTGTTGAGGTAGGCAACGAAGCCTGGATGCGTGATTCGGTTGAGGTAGTCGTGGCGGAAGCCGTCGAAGGAGATCAGGATGGTAAGGGGCTTGCCGGGAGTGACGCCGGGAAAACCTTTTCCCGGCGTCGTCCCCCATAACGTCCCCAACGCAAAGGCGCTGATGAAGAACATCATCAGCGCCTTGGAGATCGAACTCTGTGTCATAGGAAGATTAGAACGTGTAGCGAATACCCACCTGCACCTGCCAACGCGAAGCTAAGTCGCTAAATCCAAACGGATCGCGCTTGTCCGTGTAGCTGCAGATCGGTGTGCCCACAGCAACTGGGCTGTCCGCACACGTCCCCAATCGGAGTTGAGCCTGCTCAGGAAGGTGATGAAGTCCCCGGAGATGTCTAGGCGGTGACCCTTGACGAATGGGTTTGGTAGCTCCTGCATCTGGCGCAGGTCCAGCTGGGGCCGACGACGCCTTTCCCGGCGTGGTGCCGGGAAAAGGTTTTCCCGGCGTCGTCCTCAAAAAACGCTTTGATATAACCGGGAACTTTCGCAAATAAGGCTTGCGTTAAACCAAAGCAAACCGAAAATATGCACTTGAACCCCCTTCTCGGGGGAACTTTCACCCTAGTCGCTTGGTTGTCAGCCACATCACTTTTTTCATTCACCTCTGTTAGGACGTGCTATGGGGACAGAGTCTACGATGATCGCTTTGGGTAGCGATGGATACATGTTGGTGTTCAACATGTTCTCGTTCACGATTGCCGCAATGCTTTCGGCCTTCGTGTTTTTCATTTTGCGGCGTTCAGCCGTTGCACCGCAGTATCGCATGTCGCTGGTGGTGTCGTCGTTGGTAGTGGGCATTGCTGCCTATCACTACATTCGGATTTTCGATAGCTGGAACCATGCATACGACATGGCTACCGGTATGTATAACCCTGCGTTGTTCAACGACGCATATCGCTACGTGGACTGGCTCCTGACTGTTCCTCTGCTTCTTGTTGAGTTGATCCTTGTGTTGAATCTTGGCCGAGACAAGTCCGGTCCTCTGTTGACCAACCTGTCGATTGCCGCTGTACTGATGATTGCCCTCGGCTATCCAGGCGAAGTCATGAGTGCTACGGCAAAGACGTCTATGATGTCCGAGTACGGCATGTGGGGCTTCTTGTCGACCATTCCTTTCGCCTACATCCTGTTTGTCCTATGGGGCAAGCTGGGCTCGGCTATGGAATCACAGCCTGAGCGCGTACGCGTATTGTTCCGCAACCTCCGACTCCTTCTGATCGCTACATGGGGTTTCTACCCAATCGTGTACTGCCTGCCTTATTTCGGTATGGACATTGCCTCGTCGATCGTCTCGATCCAGACGGGCTATGCCATCGCTGACGTTCTGGCTAAGGCTGGCTATGGTGTAATGATCTACGCCATCGCTCGCGAGAAGTCGGCGGCCGACGGATGGCGCGAAGCTGCGTAAGCGTCGTACATAACAACACGTCAAACGCACAAAGGTGGCAGTACGATGTACTGCCACCTTTTCTGTTTCCGAGTCTGTTGCCGGGAGTGGCGCCGGGAAAACCTTTTCCCGGCGCCATTCTTCTGTACATTTGTCACCTAGGTACGACCATCTATTCAATCCCCGAGAATTCCATGTCAATACGTTTTCTTCGCACCATTGCTAGCGTGCTGCTTTTGTCGTTTGTCATGATCAGCTGCTCAAGCACAACCATGATCACGTCAGAGCCTCCTGGTGCAAAGCTGTACATCAATGGTATGAGTGTTGGTAACACACCATATACGCATTCTGATACGCGTATCGTTGGCTCAATGCTGATGATCAAGCTCGAGAAGGAGGGGTATGAGCCCCTTAACACCTTCATCACACGTGACGAACGCGTAGACGTTGGTGCAGTCATTGGTGGACTGTTCTTGCTCGTGCCATTCCTCTGGACAATGCAGTACAATCCACAGCACAACTATGAGCTCGCACCGCTGAAGAAGTAGTAAACGGTAGACGCCGGGAGTGACGCCGGGAAAAGGTTTTCCCGGCGCGGTTCTACATCCTACTCTGCTCGGTACCCATTCACCGGGTCGAACGTCCCAATCACCACCCATGTGGGCTGGCCGTTAACCATACGGATGCCCATCATGTTGTAGATGCCATTCTTGCGGTCACCGGCGGCATTGAATGTGGCGTCTCCCGAGATGCCCTGATAGTTCTCCGCTCTGGCTACGATGCCGGTACGCAGCGCATCTGCCGTTGCAGCGTTTCCGAGCTCAAGAATCGTGTTTCCTACAAGCGTTACGGCATCGTAGGTGCTCAGAGCAAACGCATCTGGTGTGAGTCCAGTTTGTTGCTCGATCGTGGCAATCACCGGCTGAGCACGCTCCACTGCATCCCCGATCCCAACGTTTGGACAGGCATAGCCAACCTGCTCGAAGAACTCTGCCTGAGCCAGCAAGGCCGCACTCTCTACAGTGCCATCGCCTCCGTACCAGCGAACGCCACGCAGCAGGGTGTCGGTTACCGGGATAGCAGCTGCAAGCTGCGCTGCCTCGTCAAAAGCAGGGTTGTAGACTGCAACCTTGTCAATTCCGTAGATGCCTACGGCGATTCCTACTTCTGTGCGTAGTTGCTCGACGACTGCAGTAAAGTCGGTAGTGGTTACTGCATACTCAAAGCCCCCTACCACATCCCCACCGTTGGCCTTCATATCGGCACGCACACTGGATGCGAGACCTCGATTACCAATGTCGTCGCGCGCAACGGAAACCACGATGTTGCGGCCTTCAGCGCGCATCATTGCGGCGATAGCAGGGCCCTCCTGCTGATCGCTGGGACACATGCGAAGGAGGTTGTCGTTCTCGATCGCCAGGGCACCAGCCGTACTCGAGGGACTGACAACAATCACCTCCTGTGCATTAGCCGTGGAGAGAATCGCGGAGGCCTCTGCGCTGGATTGGGGTCCGATGACAACCCGTACACCATTGGAAATCGCGTCGGTAAGGGACGTTTGCGCGCGGTTGGCTTCAAGCTTGGTGTCGTACAAACGCCACATAAAGCGCTTGCTTGAGCCTTGGGCTTCAAGCTTGGAGTTCAGATCATTGATGGCAATCCGGGCAGCTGCGTCGGCTGTAGTGCCTAGCGTATTCCAGGACCCCGTGATTGACAGCAGGCCTCCGATTTCCGGGAAGTCGTCGTCGCCATTGGGGTTTGTTGGCGTTGTGGAAGAGGCGCAGGCGCTGAGGAGAGCTGCCGTGGCGAGAAGAAGAAGGGTGTGTTTCATGGGGGCGAAGATACACGCCGGGAATGACGCCGGGAAAAGGTTTTCCCGGCGTCACTCCCGGCAAACCTTTTCCCGGCGTGGTGCGTTTACCCAGCCATGCGCACCATCATCACCACCCCCCTCCCCGTCCTCCTGACCTACCTCCTCATTGCCACGGCATCAGTGACCACCGGCACCACCACGGTCCACGCCCAGCAATACTTTCCGCCGGTGGACTCCGACAGCTGGGAAGAAGTTTCCCTCCAGGAACTCGGCTGGTGTCAGGACCATCTCGACACGCTCCTGAAACACGTTGAGAGCACCAACAGCAAGGCCTTCATCGTCCTCAAGGACGGACGCATCGCCATCGAGTGGTACGCCGATGGCTTCACCCACACCGACAACTGGTACTGGGCTTCAGCCGGAAAGACCGTTACCGCCACATTGGTAGGCATTCTGCAGAGCAGGGGCCTCATCGACATCACACAACCCACATCGCGCTACATCGGTCAGGGGTGGTCGTCCCTCATACCCGACCAGGAGCTTGCCATTACCGTGTGGCATCAGCTCACGATGACCTCCGGCCTCGATGACGGCGTTGCCGACCCCTACTGCACGGACGATACCTGCTTGGTGTACAAGGCCGATCCCGGCACGCGCTGGGCCTACCACAACGCGCCGTACACCCTCCTTGATCAGGTAGTGCAAGGGGCTAGCCAGTCCACCTTGAATCAGGTGTATCGATCACAACTCGCCCAGCGCATTGGCATGAACGGTGGCTTTCTCCCGCAGGGCTACAACAACGTGCTGTTCTCCACCCCTCGCTCGATGGCGCGCTTCGGGTTGCTGGCTCTGAACAACTTCGTCTGGGATTCGGATTCGATCCTTGCCGACCCGACGTATGCGCGCACTATGGTGACCCGCTCGCAGGAGCTGAATCAGTCGTACGGCTATCTGTGGTGGCTGAATGGTCAGCCTACGCATATGGTGCCCATCCTGCGGCGCGTCTTCCAAGGTCCCCTCACACCAAACGCCCCACCTGACGTGTACTACGCTCTAGGTAAAAACGACCAGATCATCAGCGTCTGCCCGAGTGAGCGCCTCGTCTTCATTCGCATGGGTGATGCGGCGTCCAACGAACCTGGCGACGTTGCCATCGGCTCGGCCGACGAGATCTGGAAGCTGCTGCGCAAGGTGATGTGCTCCACAACCAGTGTTTATGGCAGTGTGGATGGCAGGGGGCTTCCGGCAGAGGACAACGAGCAGGTGTTCGACGCCTATGATCTGTTAGGACGGTTCGTTGGGACGGTAAACGGTCGTGAGGAAGCGGTTTGGCTGAGTGGACGAGGTCCGTTGCTGATACGACGCCGGGAGTGACGCCGGGAAAACCTTTTCCCGGCGTGGTGCTCTCCCCTACTCCACCGTGCGTACGCCGCGGTAGCCTACATTAGCGCGATGGGAGGCAGAAGAAGTGACTGCGAATTCCCGGTCTGACACACGTAAAATCGTTCCAACATTATTCCATGTGCCCCCGCTCTCAAGCCCAGCCGTGCAGCTGGCAGCAAAAGCTCGAGTCGCAGCAAACAGAAGAGCTAATGCGACTCAGGAATCGGTTCGCGCAGTGGTTCTCCACACCCACGCAAGAAACATGACTGCGATGGCTCCAATTGCATTAAGCCAGAGGAAGCTGATCGCATCTGTCATCCAGAGTGTGATGACCAGCGCTTCGGCAATCAGCGTGGCGTAGAAGACAGCGTTCCCGTTGGCTTTCTTCACGAAAAACGCTGTGAGGAAGATTCCCAGCATGGGCCCGTAGAACAAGCTGCCCAGCACGTTTACCGCTTCGATCAGGGACCCCATGCGGGCCGCTGCCATACTCACCGCAATGCTAAAGAGACCCCAGAGCAGTGTATGGGTGGATGGCTTTTGCAGCAACGGGATCGTTGATGGAAAGTCTACAAAGCTGGCCGTAGCCAGCGAGTGCAGGGCTGCAGAGATACTCCCCCACGAAGCCATCATGATGACGGCAAAAATCAAACCCACCATACCGGCTGGTAGTGCCGTGCGCACAAAGTGCAGGAACACGTAGTTGGCATCGTTCGACTCTGCGATCCCGTTGGCCTTCACCAGATCCTGAAACGAACCCCGAACCGCCTGTACACGCTGTCGCACATCTTGGAAGGACTCCACCGAGGATGTTCCATCGATGACACTCGTAGCAGTGGCATGAAGTTCGGTGTTCATATCAAGCCATTGCTGTTGCAACTGTGATGTTTGCTCGGGTGAGAGTTTCTCTACGCGCTCTACCACTCTTGGGTTGAAAAACACCGGTGCCGGTAACAGACTGTAGTACCCAACCAACAGCGCGCCAATGAGCAGAATCCCGAACTGCATGGGAACCTTTACCACGCCATTGAGCAGCATTCCGATGCGGCTCTCTCGAACACCCTTGCCTGTAATCCAACGTCCAACCTGACTCTGATCGGTACCGAAGTACGACAGCGCCAGAAAGAAGCCCCCTACCAGACCACTCCACAGTGTGTACTTGTCGTTAACGTCGAAGGTGGTAACAATCACGTTCATGGTACCACTCAGGCGTGCAAGTTCAAGAGCATCGGACAGTGTGGCGCCCTGGGGGAGGGTGCTTTGTAGGAAGTACACTGAAGCTGCCATGGACGACATGATGATGAGAAACATCACTGTTTGGGTGTTGGCTACGGCCTTGGCTCCACCTCGCCACGTATACACCATCAACAAGCCCCCTACCAGCACATTGGTGAGGTAGATGTTCCAGCCGAGAATCGTGCTTACAATGATGCTGGGTGCATAGATGCTGATGCCCGTGCTAAGACCGCGCGAGAGTAGGAACAGTACGCTACTGAGTGTCCGCGTGCGTCGGTCGAATCGCTTCTCGAGATACTCATAGGCGGTGTACACCTTTTGAGATCGAAAGATGGGGATAAACACCACGCTGATCACCACCATGGCCAATGGCAGTCCGAAGTAGTACTGTACGAAGCGCATGCCGTCGGTATAGGCCTGGCCGGGTGCCGACAGAAACGTAATGGCGCTGGCCTGTGTAGCCATCACACCCAGCAACACCGACCACCACGGCAAACTCCGGTCTGCGAGCAAGTAGGCATCATTGGCGCGTTGATTGCGGCCACTGTATACGCCATAGGCAAGAATCGCCACCAACAACAACACAAACACCACACTGTCTAGCCACGTCATTTGCCTGCTCCACCGGCGCTCATCATGTTGGCTAGCAGCTTCAGCGCTCCAGGCACACCAGCAGGTACGTTTCGGAACAGCGATAACGCACAGTACACGTAGTGCCCCTTTCCGTACGAGGCATACACAAGTGATCCTTCCTGTGCATCCTCTCCAGCATCGTTCATACTCAGTAGACGCTGGTACCGCTCATCATGATCGCCGGTGAAGTACAAACCCCGCTCCTGCACCCATCCAGAAAAGTCGTCGGGTTCAATACGATTGGGGGTCGTCATCAGGATGTGGTCGGGATCTCTCAGCGTTACAGTGGCATTCTCCTCCGTCACCCGGTTACGCGTGATCTTCATCGGAAACGGGCCAATCTCTGTGGTCTTCAGATTACCAGTTGTGTTGTACTGCATCACCAGCGTACCACCCTGCTCTACATACTGCATCAGTGCCGGCATCACGTAGGTCATGTCCGTGCGCGTGTTCAGGGCGCGGATACCTACCAGCACAGCATCGTAGGTGTCAAGCAACTGCTGAGTGTTGAGCAGTTGGTCGGTGGACACCACATCCACCCGCACGCCCATGGTACGCAGGACGTCTGCCGTTGCCTCGCCAGCCCCTTCCACAAAAGCGATGCGCCGAGCCGTTACACGAAGAGGTTCGGCTACCACCCGCAGACGCGCTGGTTCAAGGTACTGCAGGGTAGGAAGGTGGTCATACTGCATCACGCGGACGCAATGCTGAAACGTGTGCTGTGCATGAGTAACAAGCACATCCACGTTATCCGACTGCTGTGTTTGAATCGGCACCGACAGCAGGGTATCCGTATTGGCCGCCATCGAAAAGGTCACGGTGGTAAGGGGCTCACCACGGCTGCTGCGTACCGAGAGTGTAGCGTTACTGATGTCACGGTAGGCTCTCAGGCGAATGCCGATGGTACCCTGACCATTGTTCACAACAACGAGCGTCGTTGTTGGCTCGATGCTCACATCGGGAATCACCCGCAGCTCCTCGATCACATCGCCCTTGAGTGGGTCGAGATGTTTGTAGCTAAGAGGCACCGTAACCAACAGCAGTGCTCCATCTACATCCAGATGTACCGTACACTGCAGTTCGGGAGGAGTGGTTGGTTCGCCCAGGAGATCTTCGTTCTCTAACGCAAACAGACCGCCTTCCGGATCCTTCTGCAGCCAGTAGGGATTGGTGGTGGGCGTGGTTTGCGGTATCTGGATCTGATACGATCGGGTTACCAACTGATCGTTGCCAAGTACAACCACATCTGCGGTTGACACCTGTGGAAGGTCCACCTTCATCAATCGCACGTTGGGCGCCCGGACCACCACGCGGAGTGTTACGGCAACAGAGTCGCCGGGCAGCACCATCGGAGTGGACACAGACGCGTCCACGGTTAGACCCATCGCCGAGGTGATCACCGATTCGACCTCTGAGAGTTTCAGCGCTCGCCAGAAGGGATCGTTGATCGTAGCGATCATCGATCGGATGCGTAACAACGCTGGCAGATGGTTCTGCGGATCTGTGGTCCAGAAGTTGTCGATCACCACTTGAATTGCTCTACCAATGTCTGGTCGATCAATGCGATTCCACGTGGTGTCGATTCCGTTGAAGAGGCTGGTTGTAGGGGGCTCTCCGTACCATGTTTCGAAGTACTCTGGCTGTGTTCCTGGTGTGCTTGGTGTACCTGCACCCTGACTCTTGTGCAGGCTTCTGCTCCTGCCGGCCAGTTCGCCATATCCCATGCCGATAAGAGGGTCGTACTGACCAACCTGCAGAGCAAACTGGCTCTCCGTGATCGTGCTGCGGTCGCCAAATCGATACGCGTTGAAGAGCAGTCGGTGCGGACGAAGATGGCTCGGGCATGAGGCTACAGCTGCCTGTGCAAGAATGGCCGACGCCTCATGTTGTCCGTGACCTGCCATACGTGATGCTGGAAAACGGCAGATCATCACATCCGGCCGGAACCTCTCCATGACATGGATGATGTCCCGCACGAGTTGGGCAGAGTCCCAATGAGTAAATGTCTCCCGAGCAGTCTTCGAAAAACCGAAGTCCAGTGCTCGGGTAAAGTACTGCTCTGCTCCATCCAATCTCCGTGCCGCCAGAAGTTCGTGGGTGCGGATCAATCCCAGCGCCGAGCCCAGTTCACCACCGATGATATTCTGGCCACCATCACCCCGCGTAAGCGACAGGTAGGCTGTACGCACGTGTTTGCCCCGGGCCAGCCAGCTCAGTAGGCGCGTGTTCTCATCGTCGGGGTGGGCGGCTACATACAACACGGACGTCAGTGACTGCAACCGTTGCAGATCACCATACAGTACCGAGGACATCTGTGGCTGTAGCTGCTGGGCATGCAGCGCAACCCCGATGCACAGCGCTAGTACACCGAAACAACAGCGTTTGATCATGACATGCGGGAGAATGATGGACCTACTTCAACGAATCCAGCAGCGCTTGCGTTGCCGTGTAGTAGCTCTTCTCACCATCGGTACCCTTCGTGAGTTCACGAACCTTGGCCACAGCTTCACGACACACGGTTGCGTTGTTCACCTTGGCAGCAATCTCTGCTACCAGCATATGCTGCCAATACTGCTTCGGGTTGGCTGCAGCCGACCGCTGGGCATAGTCGAGGGCTTTGTCCAGATTCTGATTGGTGCTCAGGTAGTACTGTGCTGCCGCACGGTACGGAATGTTCGGGCGCTCGATGGCTTGTTCGATCTCCTTCATCAGGCGGGCGTTGTTGTCGGCCTTGACAGGAATCGACACATGGGTGCGATCCCATGCAAGGTCGATCGTGCAGGTGTTGTAGGTGATGTTTCCTACGCCAATGGTAAAGGTTTCCACGGGAGCTGTCAGGGTAGTAGGCTTGATGGTGAATCGAACCACGTCGTCCTTAGTATCGTAGCCGTTCGAGCCCCAGCTGCCGGTGTTGGTGTTGATGATTACTTCCCATTCCGAGGTTCCTGGAACGGTGTACAGCGAATACGAACCTGGTTTGATGGACGTACCGGCAATAACAACTTCTTCGCCAAACATGACCTTCGTTGCAGCATTGGCACCCGTACGCCACACCTGATTGTACGGCACGAGGTCTCCAAAGATGACTCGGCCTTTCATCGATGGACGACTGTACGTGATCTCGATCTTCGACGTTGCGAACTCCTGCATGATGGTGCTGGTAGGGCTCAGGACCGGAAGTTTCAGCTGGGCTGTAGCAATGGATGTGCTCAGTACAAGAAGTGCAAGCATCAATGAGCGCGTTACTGTCATGGGATATCCTGGATGAATGTGGAGAGTTATGAATCGTAGTCGTCGGTTGTGTGAACTTCCTGGAGGGCCTCACGTAGACTGGTTTTATGCCGCTTTGCCAAGGCAAACACCGGAAACAATAGCACCGTAACCACGCCCGCTCCAACCAGGGCTGCTGCTGTTTCTGGTAGCATCTGTTGAGTTTCCAATCCGATGTCCGTGATCACCACTACCAGTGGCAGGGCCGTTGAAGTCATCAGAGCAAATGGAGCCCAGTCTTCCTTCGGTAAATCCTTTCGATACACGGGCAGGAGCGTCAAGCCTCGGATCGAGAACATCAACAGCACATACATTGGCACCAGCAGGAGCGTCCACGGCTGTGCTAACAACGCACCGAGATCGAAAAAAATGCCCGTTGTCACAAAAAACGCTGGCACGAGGAAGCCATAACTGATGGCCTCCAGGCGATGCATCAGGCGCTGGCCATGGTCGCCCTTGCTCATCAGCGCCACGATCAAGCCAGCCGTGAATGATCCAAGTACCACGTCCAGACCGAACTCTGCGGCCAATACCACCATGCCAACCAGGATGAGTATCGATACCCGAACCGCGAATTGACTGCTCGACTGCAACCACGTGGAAAGGAAGCGAAAGATGAAGATTCCACGAACTCGTGTGGCACTATACACCGATGAGACCGCTAGGATCACAAATCCGATCATCAAGATCACCTGCTCCGATACTTCGAAGTGGCGAGTATGAATGAGGGGAATCGCCACAATCGGACCAAGTTCACCAAGGGCACCGGCGCCGAGAACGTATTTACCAAAGGTTGTGGGTAGTTCTTTCGCGTCCCTCATGATGGGTATCAGCGCACCAATAGCGGTGGTTGTAAGGGCAACGGCAACAAAGAGCGGGGCCTCAATCACATCGATAGCGTACAACCCCCACGACAGCAACAGTGCTACGGCAAAGGACAGCACCCAACTAAACGTTCCCAACCAGAGGAATCGGCCTCCTACGGGATGCTCCTTCAACTCCGCTCCGGCCATGAAGAAGAGGAACACCATTCCCAGGTAGCCAAAGAACTTGAGTTCGGGAACAGCCGGCACCCAACCCAGGACATGTGGCCCCACGATGATGCCCAGCAGGATTTCCACCACAACGATCGGTAGGCGGAACCCGATTGGAATTCGGGCTACCAACGGGGACACCGTGGAGATGATTCCGATCACGAAGAGAGCTGGAACGAGGTTCTCCATAGGCGGCAATCTAACTTTGTTGGATGAACATCACTATCATCGGAGCTGGAAGTACCACGGCACGGGCACTCGTGCCGATGCTTATTGCCGAAACCGACTGGAACCTCCACCTCATCTCCTCGCAGGAAGCCCCCTACCAGCACGAGCGGATTACCAGTGCAGTAGTGGATGTGATTGATCGATCGGCGCTGAAGGCTGCCGTGATGCCGCACAATCCGGATGTGATCATCAATGCTGCGGCCCTTACGAATGTTGATCAGTGCGAGACGGATAAGGGGCTGGCACACATGTTCAATGTGAACCTCGTGGAACATGTGGTACGTGTGGCCCGCTCCACCGATGCCTATGTGATTCACCTGTCCACGGACTTCGTGTTTAATGGCGAGGATGGTCCATACGACGAAGACGCCGTCCCCGATCCGATCAACTACTACGGCCGAACAAAGTTGGCCGGTGAAAACGTGGTGGTAAGTAGTGGGGTGGATGCCACGATTTTGCGAACGAACGTGGTGTACGGTCCCCCACCTGCGCGAATGGATTTCGTGCGATGGATCATCCGCGCCATGGACACCGATACCGACATCAACGTCGTCACCGACCAGTACTGCAATCCCACGTATGTGGATGATCTGGCTTTGGCCATTCTGCGATGCATCGAGCGACGTGCTACGGGCCTGTACCACATTGGCGGAGCCGACTACCTGAGTCGGTACCAGATCGCAGAGCGGGTGGTGGCGTTCTTCAAGGGACGTCCGTCGCTCGTTGCGCCCACTACCAGTGATTTGCTCGACCAGGCCGCCAGGCGACCCTTACGAGGAGGGCTGGTGCCTCTCAAAGCCGAAGCGAAGCTTGGGATTCGCTTTCGAGGATTGGAGAGTGGGTTGGTATCGCTGCGCAGAGCACTGTTTGCTGGACGTCCCCAGTAACTCATCCATTCCAGTACGGACGATCCAGGGTTCGGTAGTTCACGGCCTCGGCCATGTGCGCGGCCAGGACGGCTTCGGAACCATTGAGATCGGCGATGGTGCGTGAAACTTTGAGAATTCTCCCGTAGGCCCGCGCCGACAGCGACAACTTCTGCATCGATCGTTTGAGGATTTCCATGGCCAGTGGTTCAGCCCGTACAAGGTTCTCCACGTCCTGAGCGGTCATGTCGGCGTTCTTGTACACATCCTTTCGCCCCGCAAATCGAACCTGTTGTTGCTTGCGAGCCGCCACGACTCGCTTGCGAATGTTCACCGATGACTCTCCAGCCGGTGCATGGGAGATGTCGTGGACAGCCACAGCTGGAACATCTACGTGCAGGTCGATGCGGTCGAGCAGAGGTCCCGAGATTCGCGCCATGTACTTGGCCACGTGTTCAGGCTTGCATGTGCATTCACGTATGGTGCTGCCGAAGTGTCCGCATGGACACGGATTCATCGAACATACCAGCATCACATTGGCCGGATACTCCACAGACATCTTCGTCCTGGAGATGCGTACGCACCGATCTTCAAGGGGCTGCCTCAGCACCTCTAGGACGTTGCGTTGAAACTCCGGTAACTCGTCAAGAAACAACACACCGTGATGTGCCAGAGTAATCTCGCCGGCGCGCACCGTGCCTACGCCCCCTCCCACCAGCGCTGCATCGGAAATCGTATGATGGGGTGCGCGGAACGGACGCTCCGTCACCAGCGATGCTCCGGTAGGCAGGATACCCGCAACCGAGTGAATGGTGGTCGTTTCAAGGGCCTCATCAATCGACAGTGGCGGCAGAATCGTGGGGAGGCGCTTGGCCAGCATGGTCTTGCCCGATCCTGGCGGGCCAACCATGATCATGTTGTGACCGCCCGCTGCAGCGATTTCCAGGGCACGCTTCACTCCGGCTTGACCCTTCACGTCGGCAAGATCTACCGATGGGTGCAAGTGGCCTTGTTCAAACACGGCCTGTACATCAATGCGATGGGGAGGCAGCGGTTGTGCGCCATTCAGGTGTTCGATACAGTCGCTCAGCGTGTGTACAGGTAGAATGTCGATACCCTCAATCACCGCTGCTTCCGAGGCATTGGCGGCTGGCAGGAGAATGCGTTCAAAGCCAGCGTTTTTTAGCATCACCACGATGGGCAGGACTCCACGTGCCGGTCGTACCATGCCATCGAAGGCAAGCTCCCCGATCATGGCGGTTTTCTCCAGCATGGTAGCGTCGAGTTCCTTAAGGGCTGCCTGTGTGGCTATGGCGATCGGAAGGTCGAAGGCACTCCCCTCCTTTCGGACGTCGGCAGGAGCCAGATTCACCGTGTACTTCTTGTGCGGCAACCCCAGCTGCGCTGTCTTGAGTGCTGCCTGCACACGGTCGCGACTCTCGCGAACGGAGCCATCTGGGAGTCCTACGACCTGGAAGGCGGGCAGGGCATTCTCTACGTACACTTCGATTTCTACGAGGTAGGCAGTGATCCCCAACACGGCTGCGGAATACGCTTTGGCATACATGCGATATCTCCAGTGGTTATCGCTACCGTGATGTGCCGTCGGAGAAATGGGACGTAGGTCGTATTTTTGCCCGCAATGGCTATTCAACGAGCACCAAAAAAAGTAAAGTGGTATGTGGTCTGGATTGGCCACGAGCCAGGTTTGTACCCATCATGGGAAAAGTGCAAAGCTCAGGTAGAAAACTACCCGGGCTCGAAGTACAAGGCCTTTGACACCCTCGCCGAGGCAAAGGCGGCCTACGAGCAGGGTCCACCTGCGCGCGCAGCAAAAAAAAAGAGCAGCTGATACCCATCTCCCAGCGCTGGGTTGAGGCCGGCGTACAGCTGCCCAGCATCAGCGTGGATGCGGCCTGCGACATGACAACCGGCGTCATGGAGTACCGTGGCGTAGATACCGAGACCGCTGCGGAAATCTTTCGGATGGGTCCATTTCAAGACTCCTCAAACAATCTGGGAGAGTTCTTGGCTGTAGTGCACGCACTGGCCTTTATGAAGGAGCGATCGATGGCACTTCCTGTGTACACCGATTCGAAGACTGCTCTTGCCTGGGTGCGCAATAAGAAGGCCAAGACTACCGTTCAGCGAACGTCGGGCAACGCTCCCGTGTTTGAGTTGATTGCCCGAGCAGAAACGTGGCTTCGCAACAACACCTATCCGAATCTCGTTCTGAAATGGGAAACCGAGCAATGGGGCGAGGTTCCTGCTGACTTTGGGCGGAAGTAACACACGACGGATATCACAGGAACATCATGACCATACCTCTACAGAGACTTCCACACGCAGGTACACTTCCCGTTCCATCCTATGCCACCGGAGGTGCCGCCGGCATGGATGTGTGCGCAGCACTGGACCAGCCCCTTACCATCGCACCATCGCAGATCGTGCTGGTACCTACGGGCTTCTGTATGGCCGTGCCGGTTGGGTTTGAGTGTCAGGTGCGATCGCGGAGCGGATTGGCAGCCAAACACGGGATCTTCGCGTTGAATGCTCCCGGCACAATCGACAGCGACTATCGTGGCGAAGTGAAGGTGATCCTTGCCAACTTTTCCGGCGATCCGTTCGTTATCGAGCCCGGAATGAGAATCGCTCAACTTGTAGTGGCTCAGCATGCAACTGTGCAGTGGGAGGAAGTAAGCGAGTTAGGTGGTACAGAGCGAGGATCCGGAGGATTTGGAAGTACTGGTACAAACGGAGGAACTCCATGATCATCAGCATTGGTTCGGATCATGCTGGCTTTCTGCACAAGGAGGCCCTAAAGCACATGTTGGAAGATGCTGGCCATACCGTGATAGATGTAGGACCCGATACCGACGATCGCGTGGACTATCCGGACTATGGTGTAGCAGCTGCGCAGCTGGTTGCCAACGGCCAAGCCCAACGCGGTGTAGTGGTGTGTGGATCAGGTATTGGCATCTCCATCGCTGCGAACAAGGTTCACGGCATTCGGTGCGCCAACGTCACCAGCGTAGAGATGGCGCAGTTAGCGCGCGCCCATAACGATGCAAACATGATTGCTCTGGGCGAGCGGCTCACTCCTATCGACGTGGCAAAAAACATCGTACAGGCCTTCCTGGACACGCCGTTCGAAGGTGGACGGCATGCCCAACGTGTGGACAAGCTGAATCAACTGGGAGGACGATCATGAAATGCGATGTGCTGGTGATCTCTGCCCACCCCGATGACGCCGAACTGTCGTGCTCTGGCACCGTAAAGGACCTTACCAACCGTGGGCAGTCGGTAGTGTTTGTGGACTGTACTGCTGGTGAGTTGGGCACACGTGGGTCCGCGGAACTACGCGCCCAGGAAGCAGCAGAGGCCGCGCGGATCCTGGGTGTTGCGCATCGCGAGTGTCTACACATGACTGATGGTGCCGTTGCGCACACGCAGGAAAACGTCCTGAAGATTGTCGAGGTGCTTCGTGCCTACACTCCTCGCATTGTACTGACAACACCTCCCCTGGAGCGTCATCCCGATCATGAAGCTGTGCACCGGCTGGTGCGAGCGGCAACGTTTCTCTCTGGCCTGCAAAAGGTTGCTACGCGCAGGCATGGTGTTCCCCAGGAGCCACACCGTCCGGATCGCACGTTATGCTTCATGCAGCAGTTCGATCTGCCGGGAGGGCCGGATTTCTACGTAGACATTACATCAACGTATCCCGACCGTCTGGCATCAATCAAGGCCTTTGCCTCGCAGTTTCACATGCCGGAAACCTATCAAGCTGACGAACCTGAAACGTTCCTGTCGCGTCCGGCCTTCTTCGAGGAGCTCGAAGCACGGTGTCTGTACTTTGGAAGTCGTATCGGTGTGCGATATGCCGAAGCATTCAAGAGTGTAGAGCCGCTAGGGCTGCGTTCCCTCGCTGACCTGTTGTAGACGTCCGTTCAAGGCCTGCTTGTGGCCGTCCTTCGCTCGTTGAACATCTGCAGCGGTAAAGGAGCGGTCCACTCCCCCGAGATACTTGCTGATGTACGTAGCAACTGCTGCCAGGTCGGCATTGCTGTAGGGGGCTGGAGGCATGGTGCGCACAACGCTGTCGGCGGAGTACTGGGTGGCCATGCCGAAGGCCAGAATCACCAGTAGGGTGTCCGAAGTGTCACTCCAGATAGCTCTCGGCCGAATGTCGGGCACGGCAGATGCACCGACTCCTCCACCGGCACCATCCTCTCCATGACATCGTACACAGTATTCGGCATAGACCTGCGCTCCGCGAGCGTGTGGTTCAGACTGGTCTTCCAGTGTGCAGCTGGTAGCAAGTGTTGTTAGCAGGGTAAACGCCATCACAACAAGAGCATTCGACCATACTCTTTGCTGAATCATACCTGCAACATCGTGATTTTAGTCGATTTTTGACCCATGAATCGCCTTGATCCCTCGGTCTACCACGTACCTGTGATGCTTGCAGAGTGCATTGATGCACTGCAGGTTCAGCCCAATTGCTGGTACGTAGACGCTACGCTTGGTGGTGGCGGACATACAGCAGCCATCCTTGAGCGAGGCGGCAAGGTGATTGCCTTTGATGCCGATGATGTTGCCGTCCACCGGGCACAGGACCGATTTGCCGAGCAGTTGGGCACGTCGCTCGTGATGATGCACACCAACTTCCGAACCATGGCCTCACGGCTGGAGGGCTACGTAGTACATGGGGCCTTGTTCGATCTTGGAGTGTCGTCGTATCAGTTCGACTACCACAACCGTGGTTTCTCGTTTCGCCTTGAGGCTCCGCTGGATATGCGGTTTAGCGCTACCGGACCCACGGCAGCCGACCTGCTGAATAGCCTTCCCGAAGAGGAGATCGCTAGGTTGATCTTCATGTATGGAGAGGATCCATCGGCCCGAAAGATTGCTGCAGCGATCGTGCGCCGACGTACCCTAGCCCCCTACCAGACAACGATCGACCTGCGCGAGACCATTACCCAACACATCCCCCCACAACACCACAACAAGACCCTCGCACGGGTGTTTCAGGCCTTGCGCATCGCGGTGAACGACGAACTCGGAGCCCTCCAGACGGCCCTGGTAGATGTGATTCCATACATGGTGAAGGGGGCTCACATTGTGGTGATGAGCTACCACTCGCTCGAGGACCGGATTGTAAAAGACACGTTTCGCGATACCACGCAGCTGACGGTGATCACGAAGAAACCGATTGAAGCATCCGAGCAGGAGGTGGAGCGTAATCCACGAGCTCGGAGTGCACGGTTGCGCGTGGCAGAGGTGCGGTAGGTCAGTATCTTCGCCCCTGCATGAAAAACACCGCATCGTTCACCCGTGCCGATCTTGTAGCAGCGCTTGGCCCAGCGGCTGAACATCTCTCTGCTGCGCTCTCTGTAACAGGCGTCAGCACCGACACACGGTTGATTGAACCGGGCAATGTGTTCGTTGCACTGATCGGTGAGAAGTTCGACGGCCACGATCATGTCAACGATGCATTTGCCAAGGGCGCAGCGTTGGCCATTGTTCAGCATCCGCTGTCGCACCACTCCGATCGCATCATTGTTGTAGACAGCACCTTGCATGCACTGGGCTCGCTAGCCTGGTATCACCGGAGACGATTTCACATCCCTGTGGTAGCTATTGGTGGGGCTTCCGGTAAGACGTCCACCAAGGAGCTCACGGCCCATGTGCTAAGCCAGCGCTACCATACACTGCGGACCCAAGCCAACTACAACAACCAGGTGGGTACGCCCCTTACACTCTTGTCCCTCACCAACGAGCACGAAGCCGCCGTGATCGAGATCGGGACGAATGAACCTGGCGAGATTGAACTCCTTGCAGCCATGGTGCAGCCTACGCACGGCGTAATCACCACGATCGGTCCGGAGCATCTTGAGAAACTGATCGACCTCGACGGTGTGGAGAAGGAGGAAACAGCCCTCTTCGATTACCTGCAGGACCACGGTGGTGTCATGTTGGTGAACGTGGATGACGACCGACTCCGTGCCTACGATCACGCTGGTAGAATGGCTGGTAGGGTGATCACCTTCGGGCTTGAGTATCCAGCGGATCTCCGACCCACGGTGAGTTTCGACCGTAACCTGCACCCTACGATGCACCTAGTGAAGGACGATATCACGTTTCGGGCACCGATGCAGACGGTCGGACTGGCCTCGGCACTGAACGCAACAGCTGCCATCGCTGTGGGGTGGTCGATGCAGCTCTCCGCAGAAGAAATGAAGCTTGGATTGGAGTCGTATCAACCACCGGCAGCTCATGGCTATGCGCGGATGGTGGTGGAACACACATCGGCGGCCACCGTGCTCAATGATACCTACAATGCCAATCCACAGTCGATGCTGATTGCGCTCCAAACCCTGGCACGCTATCCAGCTACGCGACGACTTGCGGTGCTCGGCGATATGCGAGAATTAGGTGCTGCTGCCGACACTGAACACGACACATTGTTGGCAGAGGCCGTCACGTATGCAGATCTGGTGATGGTGATGGGAGAAGACTGTGTGGCTGCTGCGCAGCGCCTAAATCATCCCCACGTGCTGGTGTGCGACTCGCATCGACTGTGTGCCGACTTCGTCCGCGAGAACTCCTGCGATGGCTGTGTGGTGTTGGTGAAGGGGTCGCGCGGAATGCGCATGGAACAGGTTATTCACGAACTACGATCCTAACGGGGTAGAGGGATGTTCTATCAACTTGCGCTCTGGCTTCGATCGGCGATCGATGTGCCAGGCATCAATCTGTTCCAGTACGTTACGTTTCGGGCGGCGGCGGCAGCAGTGTTTGCACTGCTGATTTCCGTGCTGGTTGGTCCGCGCATCATCGCCGCGCTTCGACGCATGCAGATCGGCGAGCAAGCCAAGAGTGAGCTACAGAGTGTTGGCCAACATGCCTCCAAGGCTGGAACCCCTACGATGGGTGGCCTGATTGTTCTGGCGGCAGTGTTGATTCCCACGTTGTTGTGGGGAAATGTGTTGAACATGTACGTGGTGGCTGCCGTAGTAACCACTGCCCTGTTAGGTGCCGTTGGTTTTCTGGATGACTACCTAAAGGTGGTCAAGAAGTATCCCAACGGATTGATTGGCAAGTACAAGATCGTAGGTCAGGTCACCACCGGACTCTTGGTAGGATGTTCGTTGTACTTCGCTCCCGAGTGGTACGACGCTGATCTGGCTTCTGTTACCACACTCACAACTGTGCCGTTCGAAAAGCTGGTCAACTTCGATTTTGGTGTGTTGTACATTCCGTTGGTGATCTTCATCATCACGGCTACGTCGAATGCCGTAAACCTGACGGATGGTTTGGACGGCCTTTGTATAGGCACGGTGGGGATCAGCGCTCTTACCCTTGCCGTGATTGCATACTTCTCAGGCAATGCGTTCTTTGCCGACTACCTGAACATCATGCACCTGCATGGCACCGCTGAACTCACCATCTTTGCGGCAGCGATAGTTGGTGCAGCTCTGGGTTTCCTGTGGTACAATGCCTATCCGGCTCAGGTGTTCATGGGAGATACAGGGTCCCTGGCTCTGGGTGGTGCACTTGGTGTACTTACCGTGCTCATCAAGAAGGAATTCTTACTTCCAATCGTGGGCGGAGTGTTCTTCGCCGAAACAGTGTCCGTGATTCTACAGGTGTTGTGGTTCAAGTACACGCGGAAACGTTTTGGGGAGGGACGGCGGTTGTTGAAGATGGCGCCTCTTCACCATCATTTCGAGAAGAGTGGCTGGCACGAGTCCAAGATTGTCACCAGATTCTACATCGTAGCGATTCTTCTGGCCATTATTACGATGGCGTCGTTCAAGGTTAGATAATGTGAAATAGCGAGAGAAAGCGTGAGGAACCACATGAACGTTGGCCTGATTCTTCCTGCCGCTGGTAAGGGGCTTCGGTTTGGTGGCTCCCTGCCAAAACAGTATCAGCTACTGTGCGGCGAGCCGATCATCGTGCACACACTGCGCACCTGCTTGCGCGTTCCGATGGTCACCGCGATTGTGGTGGCCCTTCATCCAGATGATGCACTGTTCAGTCGTGCGTTAGAAGAAGCCGGAATCCACGATCCGCGCATTGTTGTTGTAGAAGGTGATGCCGAACGTCAACTCTCGATTCAGACAGCCCTAGCTCATACATCGCTGGATTCCACGGATATCGTTGTTGTGCATGATGCGGTGCGCCCACTAGCAAGTGGAAGCTTGTTTGAGCGGGTGATCACCACAGCTGCCCAGACTGGTGCTGCCATTCCTGTGGTGGCTGTTACCGACACGGTAAAACGGGTCGATAGCAACGGTTGCGTGGTGGAGACGGTTTCGCGTGCTGATCTTCGGTTGGTACAGACTCCTCAGGCGTTTTCAACAACCATACTACGTGATGCATACAACACAGCCATGGGTACGGAGTTCTTGGGTACCGATGATGCTTCCGTGGTGGAGCATGATGGTGTGGTGGTGCACACGGTAGATGGTGAGCCGTGGAACGTAAAGGTTACGACAGTTTCGGATCTTGCTTCTGCAGAGGTATTTATGTCGAGGCGTTCATATGAGTAGAGCTCTTCCTTACTATGGAGCACTCACCATGCCAATACTGGTGATGCTTGGATTGCTGTTGGGTGGTTGGTGGTGGTACTCAATGTTAGTGGTACCGTTTGTTGTTGTTCCCATCATCGATCATCTAGTGGGACCAGACACCCGTCAACCCGATCGCTCAGAGTTGAAAGACTTGGAATCCCAGATCTCGTATCGGATGGTGCTCTACATCTATGCAGCACTCCAGTGTGGGTTGTTGGTGTGGGCCATGCTGCAGTGGCCAGAACTTCAAGGGTGGGAACGTTGGGCCTGTACAATTGTGATGGGAGTGATGACAGGTGGCCTTGGCATTACCATCGCTCACGAGCTTGTCCACCGCTCTTCTTGGGTGGAGCGTGCACTGGGGTACGGTTTACTGTGTTCGGTGTGGTATGGTCATTTTGGTGTGGAGCATGTGCGTGGACACCACAAGAATGTTGGTTTACGGATCGACCCTGCAACGGCTCGTCGAGGAGAGCATGCCTATGCCTTTGTTGTTCGATCCCTCGTCATGGGCTTTGTGGATGCCTTCCGCATCGAGCCGCGCCTTGTTGCGGGTTTGACAGTTGTTCAGGCAGGATGGACGGTTCTTGCTGTTGTCCTTGTGGGTGATCTGTCGGTACTGTGGTTTGTCCTTGGTCAGTCGGCAGTGGCCGTACTTCTGCTGGAGCTGGTAAACTACGTAGAGCACTATGGCTTGGTGCGACAAGAAGTCGCTCCTGGTGTGATGGCAAAGTTCTCGGCCCAGCATGCGTGGGAGAGCCGCTATCCGGCGTCGAACTACCTGTTGTTCAAGCTGCAACGCCATGCCGACCACCACATGCATCCGCAGCGCCGATACCAGACGCTCCGTGTGCACGAGGACAGTCCACAGCTACCATCTGGCTACCCCATGATGGTTCTTCTTGCCCTTGTTCCCTCCTTGTGGTTTCGCGCAATCGATCGTCGGATTCCGGCGATGTAACCTGTGAATCTTGGCACTGTTCTTGCGATTGTGTGATTGCGCGTATATTCGCGCCCACCCCACCCAGACATATACCGTTACGTAGAGGTTCGATCATGTTTTGGACACCAGAACTAGCAGCTTGGCTTGAAGATGCACCGTGGCCTGCCACCAAGGACGAGCTGATCGATTATGCTGATCGTACCGGAGCCCCTTTACAGGTGATTGATAACCTGAAAGAACTCGATGATCCAGAGGATCCGTCCTACGAGAGCATCGAGGACCTCTGGCCAGAGTACGAGAGTGCATCAGACGACTTCCTCTTCAATGAGGATGACGATAACGAGTATTGATCCGCCTCTGAAGCAGGTGTGTATAGGTATCTTTGGCTGTGCGCCAATACCGTTTCTTCTGGCATCGTAGCGTTGTAGCACTTCCCATTGCCATCCTGTTCGGGATGGTACTACGGCTTCCGTTCGCTTATGCCCAGGATATCGCTGTAGAAACCCTCGACGAACTTCAGGCCATCCGGTTTGAAGGGTGTGTACGCACGCAGCCCGCAGACTTATTGGGAGTGTTGTCGTCGCGAGAGAGCGAGTTGTCGTTTACTCGCCAACTGGCCAAGTACTACTACGAGAACGTGCGCCTGAATCCATCAACACCTCAAGGTGTACTCGGAACACTGGCCACGGTGGAAAAGGACCTTGCCAACGAGTTGCGATACTTCAGCGAGGAAAAGGCGAATAGTGATTCTCTGGCCTTATTGATCTACCTCTGGCAGAATGGCTTTCACAACGCCAAGGTTGATTGGAGTTTCACAACGGGTTCAACGTTTGCGAAGAATACGCTCACGTTTCGTATCACCGAGGGCGAACAGGCAATCATCGATACGTTCCTTGTTGTTGGCTTGGACAGCGTGGCCTCTGAGGCTCGGAAAGAGATCGAAAAGGTATGGGTGTCGTTTAAGGGATCTGCGTTCAGCGAGTTACGCATCGATGAGGCGATGCGCTCCATCGTGCGTGCGTTGAGAAACAACGGCTACTACCGGGCTCAGTTCGACACACCGATTGTTCGTATCAGTCGTGATGGGTTGTCGGATTCCGTTCTGGTGCGCTTCCGTCCTGGACGACGCGTGAGGATTGGTGATATCGTGTTCGAGGAGAATGCAGGGGGCTATCCGAGTGTGAGCCAGGCCACGCGGAAACGGCAGCTTGAGTTTGATGTGGGTGACCTGTACAGTGAACGTCTGATTGAGTTATCGCGCGGCAACCTGATGGGACTCAGTGTGTTTGACCTGGCTGCTATCGATACAGTACAGGCTGACTTCATTGGCGACAACGGTCTGCCAGCGGACTCACTGCTTGCCATGAGGGTGTTCACAAAGAACAGCAAGAACTACGATGTGGGTGCCAACTTGTTGCTCTTTCAGACCCAGATCGATAACTACCTGAACGCTGGTGCCGGTGTGAATGCCGTGTACCAGAATCCGTTTGGTGGTGCTCAGGTAGCTTCTGCTGAACTGCAGTACGTTTTGCAGGATGTGAGCTCGGTGTTTCAGGGTGCCAATCTCCAGAGTGAGGCCTTAGCGGCGTTGCGGTTTTCATGGCCAACGTTTGCTAAGATCGAGGAACTGCGTCTGGGCGCGCAGTTGAGTGCCACCTACTCGTTCCGCTTACTGATTGATCCATTCCGACTGGAGTCCTTCACCCTGGGTGCCCGACTTCCGGTGAACCTGTTCTCCTACACGTACTTCAATGGCTTTGACCTGAATGTTTCCGTGGAACGTCAGATACCGCGGAACTTTGCTACGGCACTGGATGATGCGCTTGATCAGGCACAGAGCGAGGAAGAGATTGCCTACATCCTGAGTACGTTTTCTCAGTTCGAGGTGTTGGACGCCTACTTGCGGGAAACGGGAGACTTTTTCACAGGTGTGTACACGGGTGTGAACCTACGGGGTGAGCACCGTGATAACCCTGTCAATCCACGCAGTGGAACATTTGCGAGTATCTCCACAGAGTTTGGTTGGGGTGCTGGAAAGTTTGTTCGACTGCAGTTCTTCAACAGTGTGATTACGCCGGTGAACCCCACACTGGTGCTGGCAACTAAGGTAAAGGTTGGTCACATCCAATTGCTGGATTTTCAACGAGGAAGTGCAACGGATACCAACACCTACGTGCCGCTTGAGCGTCAGTTCTTTGCTGGTGGCGCGGCTAGTATTCGATCGTTTGCCTCTCGTACACTGCACGACCCCTCGTCGGGCTACATTGATATCGATGATGCTCTCAGTCAGAGTCGACTGTCGAACGTGATTGGCAGTGGTTCGCTGGTGGAGTTGGGATTCGAAGCGCGGTTCACGTTCTCCCGACCGCGTAATCTGGATGACTTGTGGGCCACGATGATCGAGAGGAGCGGTATCACTCTCTTTACCGATATCGGGAACTCCTTCAACCGTCTCACGGAAGATCTGTACGGAAAGATGCGGTTACAGGATCTGTGGCAAGGGAGTGTTGTTGCTGCCGGGATCGGATATCGATTTGATACTCCTGTAGGACCCTTCCGCATCGATTATGCAACCAGCATCTACGACCCTACTCGTTCCGCAGGGCAGGTGATCTGGAATGGTCGAGAGAATGTGTTTGGGTTCAACAACTGGTTGTTGAGTATCGGTTTGGGTCACGCTTTCTGATGCTCTCGCCTTAGAGTACTCCTACTATCCGCTTGCCCCACGCATCAATCGACGCACGGTACATTCCGGAGGTGTTGAACGGCATGGATACTTCACCACGGGGACCGATAGCGATCAAGCCCCCTTCCCCACCCAAATCGTGGATGTGCTGCATCACTGTTCCCGCTGCCGAGCCTACCGACTCGCCCAGCAACTCCATCCGGGAAATCACGGCGTAGGCTGCTGCGTTGCGAATGAAGTACTCACCGATACCAGTGCAGGACACCGCACCAACGTTGTTCTTCGCATACGTTCCAGATCCGATCAGTGGCGCATCACCTATTCGTCCCGCTGTTTTGCGGAGCGTACCGCCGGTTGAAGTAGCAGCTGCTACATTACCGTGTGTGTCGCGAGCTACTGCGCCTACTGTGCCTGTGGAGGGCGATGACGGGTGACCTACAATGGCTCCACCAATCATATCGCATGGCTGAAAGTACGAGGCATCAACCATCTCGAAGTTCTGAAGTTCTGCCAGAGCATCTGCCTCGGCACCACCCAAGAGCACCGTTGAGGTGTGTTCCATCACGTACCGAGCCAGCTTGATGGGGTTCTTCACGCGGCGCACCAGTGCTACGGCACCGGCTTCCAGGTTGTGTCCTGTCATGATAGAGGCGTCCAGTTCAACGTAGCCATGTTGATTTGGTGCCGAGCCCCTTCCAGCGTGGAAGAGGCCGGTATCCTCCATACGGACGACGGCCTCCGTAACAGCATCTACCGCCGAGGCTCCTTGTTGCAGCATCGTGTAGATGTGATCGACGAGGTGTCCAAGTACACTCTCTGCTTCCTCGAGGCGACCGGTGCCGGCATAACGCGCTAGGTTGCCTGCTCCTCCGTGGAGGGCAATGCTGGGAAGGTGACTCATCGGATCTTCTCGATGATGGCGTCGTTGATGGCGATGGTGTCTGCTTCTGCGAGTAGTTGCATCGCTCCATGGGTTACGATGTGGGGGTTGTAGGTGGCAGCAATCCCGTTGGCCTCGAGCCCCTTCATGAGATGGCTTCCTTCTCCTCCCGACACGACTACGTGTGGAACGGCATCTGCAAAGTACTGTCGGCGAATAGCGGCAATCGCCTGACTCACGCCACCTACTGCCGATGCCGTGACTCCGGCCATGACGGCTTCGCGGGTGCCGCTTCCGAGTACGGTGGTTGGCTCCTGGTACTGGTACTCCGGCACACCGGATGTTTGTTTGAACAAACCAAAGAGCTGTGTGCTCAGGCCAGCAAAGATGACGCCACCCAGAAAGGTGCGATCGGCGGAGATGGCATTTACGGTGATTGCTGTTCCACAGTCCACCGTGATGAGAGGAGGAGTGGCCGAGGAGAGAGCACCTATGGCGCCAAGCAATCGGTCTAACCCAGCATTCTCCACATCTCCCAATTTCAGCAAGTCCTGTCGGCCCATGAGGAGTTTATGGATGTTCACAACGAGGTGGCCAGGGATGCGCTGTAGCACCTTAACAATAGCTGTGGACTGCTTGGGATTCACACTGGACATGCCAATGAGGTAGCGTTTGTCCACATGATCACGAAAGTGGTGTTGAACGTTCTTCTTCCACTCTTTGTCGTACGGAAACGAAAGGGAGACACCGTCGTGGTGGATCTTTACCCTACTGTTCCCGACATCGATGCCACTGATCGCGTATTCGACATTGTTCAGTTCAATGGAGGTATCGTAGACTGTCGCCATTGGAAAGGATCCGTTCGTTGTGAGAGTGTTGTTCGGAAAGTAGGAGGCGTCCGTCGGAGAGCACCTGTTCTACTCGCCAGATACCGTCGGTGTCGACGATCCGTACTTCGCTGCCTTCGATATTCAGGGCTGCCTTCCACCGATCAAACAGTTGGTGTACAGATTCGGTTCGTTGTTCTATCAACTTGCGTTTCAGTGTACTCAGCACATGATCAACAGAAGCATCAATACCGCACGTAGCCAACGACGCACAAGGCTGGTTGATCATGTCCGGAAAACTACGCTGTTGAACGTTGATACCGATGCCTACAATCGTGACGATGCATCGATCACCCTGAAAGACGTGCTCCACGAGTGAGCCAGAGATCTTCGCCCACATACCGTCATGGAGCGTTTGTACATCGTTGGGGTACTTCAACCGGAAGGGTTGCAGTGGTGCAACATCGTGCAGGGTATCCAACACCGTGAGCGACGCCAACCACATATAGCTGGAGAGGCGCTCGGGTGTAAGGGGCTGATGGTGACGCTCACCGAATGACAGGTACACATTCTGGTGTGGTTCACCATACCACGCCTTGCCATTTCGGCCACGGCCATGAGTTTGCATGGACGCAGAGGCGAACATCACATCGTGCGGGTTCTCCGAGTTTTCTAATTCGCGACGTATAATGTCGTTTGTTGACGTTGTTGTTTCTACGTGGATCTCGTGCATCATTCAAGATAGGTCGATGAACGTCGTGTCGTTCAGCTGTAATGTAGCTTTGCATGAATCTCTACCAACATGATCGATCAACGCGAAACCATCTGTGCTCTTGCTACTCCTCCCGGTACGGCGGGTCTTGCCGTGGTGCGCGTATCTGGTGCAGAGGCTCTATCGATATGTGGCCGTCTGTTCAAGGGCCGTGGTGCTCTATCCGATGCGGCTGCACACACCATTCACTACGGCTGGTGGGGTGATGGCATCGACTCCGTAACGGCATCCGTGTTTCGAGCTCCGCATTCGTACACGGGTGAAGACGTGGTGGAGATTGGGTGCCATGGTGGTCCGTTTGTGGTGGATCAAATCATCGATTCACTGACTTCAGCTGGTGCTCGAGTGGCAGAGGCCGGAGAGTTCACCCGCAGAGCTTTTCTGAACAGCAAGCTCGACCTTACTCAGGTTGAAGCCGTAGCCGATGTAATCCATGCCCAAACACGGGCGGGAGCGCAGACTGCCGCCCGACAATTAGCAGGTGGCTTCACGCGACGACTGTCGGAATTGCGCCAAACCCTGTTGACGGCTCTTGGCTACTTGGAAGTGGAACTGGATTTCTCGGAAGAAGGGTATGAATTCGTAAGCCGACCTGCGTTCTTGGAAACGTTACGTCAGGCAACGGTGGACGCTACGCGTTTGGCTGCATCGGCACAGTCGGCTCATATTCTGCGGTCGGGGTTTTACTGTGCGGTGGTAGGTTATCCGAATGCGGGCAAAAGCTCGCTCTTTAATGCACTTCTTGGCCGTCCACGCGCCATTGTGAGCCATATCGCGGGTACTACGCGCGACTACCTTGAGGAATCGCTTGTAGAGGATGGCTACACCATTCATTTGTACGATACGGCCGGTTTGCGGTCTACCGAGGATACAATTGAACTTCTGGGAATCCAGGTCACATCCAGCCTGATTGAACAGAGCAACCTCGTGTTGGTCGTGAACGATGCCTCGCTTGGTTTTCGCCACAGCGATGCACTCATTGCAGATATTCAGAGTCGGTATCCTACTGTACCGATTGCCGTTGTCCAGAATAAATCTGACCTCTCTGGTACGGGTGTGCTGGCTAGTGAGCTCGGTAACATTGCCCAGATACCAACCATAGCACTGTCGGAACAGGGAGTTTCTGAGCTCAGGGCCTACATCGCAGCGATCTGTCGGGAAAGCACAGCCGCCATCCACGATGTCTTGATCAATCAACGTCAGGCACACCTTTTGCGGGTGTTGATTGGACATCTGGAAGGCGCTTCTGGTGCGCTGGCACGGGAAGAGTCCCCTGATTTGATCGCCATAGATCTGCGGTCTGCGGTGCGTGTTCTGGGTGAAATCACCGGCGAAACGTGGAATCCTGATCTATTAGACACTGTGTTCTCTCGTTTTTGCATTGGTAAATAGCGGCTACGTAGGATCCCAACCATGGCTCTACCTGAAGGAATGATGCTTCGTCCACTTGAGGATGTTGACTTTCAATTGTTTCTCGACATCCAATCGGATGCCCTGCGCAATGCTCCGGAGGTATTCGGCTCGGATTACGAGTGGTTTGAAGCCTTATCAATCCTGTCGAAGGAGCAACGGTTTGAGAAGTACATGATGTTTCCGTACAAGTATCTCCTCGGCGCATTCACTAGAGAGGGCGTCCTTGTGGGCATGATCGGCTTCTCAAACGATCGAAATCGGTCGAAAATTCGGCACAAAGCGCAGATCTGGGGGTTATACGTCCTCCCCGAGAACCGTGGCTCGGGTATTGCGTCTGCTTTGGTGCGATCTGTGGTAGAAACTGCCCAGGAGATCGGAGTGGAGTTGATTCAACTATCGGTAAGTACGCGGAACACTGAATCATATGCCTTGTACCTACGGTCTGGATTTGTGGTGTATGGTACGGAGGTGCGTGCTATGAAGGTTCAGAGCGATTACATCGACGAATATCTCATGGTCAAGTTTCTGCGGTAAGTGTTCCACGTGGAACATCACCCGGAGTGTTTCACGTGGAACACTCCTTATCTGTTTCCGCATCTGTTTCCGAAGACACTATGTTCGACGTAATCGTAATCGGTGGTGGCCATGCCGGTATTGAGGCATGTGTGGCTGCTGCTCGGATGGGTATGCGCGTTGCGCTGATTTCGATGGATAAACACACCATCGGACGTTTATCCTGTAATCCGTCTATTGGCGGGTCTGCAAAGGGCCATCTGGCCAAGGAAATCGACGCTCTTGGTGGTGTGATGCCCAAGATCGCAGATGCCAGCGGACTGCAATTCAAGCTGCTCAATACGTCCAAAGGACCGGCTGTATGGTCTCCCCGGTCTCAGAATGACAAGGATCTCTACCCCTTGTTCGCCCAGCACATGATTCTGTCTACTCCCGGTATCACGATTGTATCTGAAACCGTTGCCGAGATTCTTGTTTCCGGCAGGACGGTAATCGGAGTTCTTACCGAGCAGAATGAGGAGATTCGGGGCAAAAGAGTGATCATTTGCTCAGGAACCTTCCTGAATGGGGTTTTATGGACGGGACAAAGTTGTACCGAGGGCGGACGTATCGGTGAACGAGCCTCGCACCGCATCTCGGATCTTCTCGAATCTCATGGTCTTCAACGTGGTAGGCTGAAAACAGGCACTCCTCCTCGTATCCTTGGGCGTTCCATACGGTACGAAGGAATGAAGCCCCACAACGGCGACGAACAGCCGCAACCGTTCTCCATCGAAACACGTGAGGTGCGGAATAGATTAGCGTGTTGGGCAACCGAAACCACACCTCGTACTCATGAAATCCTTGAGGAAGGATTTGAACGATCGCCGATGTTTACTGGTATGATCCAGGGTGCAGGACCACGCTACTGCCCTTCAATTGAAGATAAAATCTCACGTTTTTCCGATAAGTCTAGTCACACCATAGTCTTAGAGCCAGAAGCTATTGATTCTGAGTCTGTGTATGTAAATGGGTTTAGTACCTCACTGCCTCAGGATATCCAACTCCGTGGTCTGCGGTCCATACCCGGGCTGGAGGAGGCAGAGATCCTGAAGTACGGCTACGCTGTGGAGTACGACTTCTTCTATCCCTACCAACTGCGATTCACACTTGAAACAAAGGCCATTGATGGTTTGTACTTCGCTGGACAGATCAATGGTACATCGGGGTATGAAGAAGCTGCGAGTCAGGGATTGATTGCTGGGATCAATGCCGCGCTGAGCATCAAGGGAGAAGCCCCCTTCACCCTACAGCGTTCAGAGGCATACATCGGGGTACTGATCGACGATCTCGTCAACAAAAACACGGAAGAGCCGTATCGGATCTTTACAAGTCTGGCAGAGTATCGGCTGTTGTTACGGATTGATACCGTGTACGATCGACTACTACCACACGGGCACGGGTTGGGGTTGGTGAGCGATCACACACGTCGTATCTGGGAGCGTCAACAAGAGATGGACACCTTACTCACCGACCGTGTAAGAACCACCCGTCTAACCGCCACACAGGCCACCGAGTTTCTCGCACAGCACGGTCAAGACCCTGTGATCGAAACAGTGACACTAGAAACGCTGGCAAAACGGCCGACTGTACCGCTGGAACATGCCCTCCGATTCAGCGAATGTATCCCCCTCTCAGTGTTAGATGAACACCCTGCATCCGTGCATCGAGTTCAGACAGGATATCGATATGCTGGCTACATCGAGAATCAGCGGCGTGATGTGGCGAGGTTCAAGGAGTTCGAGTCTCGGATGATTCCTGAACACTTTGATTACAGTAGAGTGCAATCTCTCTCCTTTGAGGCACGCGAAAAACTGACGCGAATCCAACCTGCCTCCCTAGGACAGGCATCGCGCATTCCCGGCGTGTCTGCTGCCGACGTAAGTATACTCGCTGTGTACTTGCGTTAACTTTGTGCATGATCGACATCAAACGTATCCGCGAACAGGCAACTGCCGTCAAAGAAAACTGTGTTCGGAAGAATACAGACCCATCACGCATCGACGCCATCCTAGAACTTGACGGACAGCGTCGCACCCTTATTCAACAGGTCGAGGATCTAAAAGCTCGGCGAAATGAGGTGTCGCAGCGCGTTGCACGACTCAAGACCCAACCAGGTGCTGATCAAAGTGAGACTGACCAACTCATTGCAGAAATGCGAGGTGTTGGGGACGAAATCAAAAACCTCGACGAACAATTACGGAGTATCGACGCGGCTCTGGAAGACCACATGCTGTGGATTCCAAACATTGCCCATGATAGTGTTCCTGTGGGTAAGGACGCGGATGATAACGTTGAGGTTCGGAGGGTGGGTACATGCTCAGAACGTACGTTCCACCAGGATCACATCACAATCGCGCAGCGATTGGGAATTCTGGATTTCGAACGAGGATCGAAGGTGACGGGTTCTGGTTTCGGGTTCTATGTTGGGAAAGGGGCTCGACTGGAGCGTGCACTGCTCAATTTCTTTCTCGATACAAACACCATGAGTCGGGGATACACCGAGATCATTCCCCCTCAAGTAGCGAACGCGGATTCGATGCGCGGCACTGCCCAACTTCCTAAGAGTGCGGATGATATGTACTACATGGAGCGCGATGAGCTCTACCTCATCCCTACTGCCGAAGTACCGATTACCAATTACCATCGTAACGAACTCCTACCCGCAGATCAGCTCCCTGTATGCTATGCAGGGTATTCAGCATGCTTCCGTCGCGAGGCAGGGAGTTACGGTAAGGACACCAAGGGTTTTCTGCGCGTCCACCAGTTCAATAAGGTAGAGCTTGTGAAGTTTACAACGCCAGAAACATCGTACGATGAACTGGAGCGATTGGTACAGGACGTGGAGTCCTTGTTACAACAACTCGGACTCACCTATCGTGTGCTTTCGTTGTGTACTGGCGACATGACGTTTGGCGGAGCTAAAACCTACGATCTTGAGGTATGGTCTCCTGGAGAACAGCGGTGGTTAGAAGTTAGCTCGTGCACCAACTTCGAAGACTTTCAAGCCCGGCGTTCTAGCATTCGCTATAAGCCCGACGCTACATCGAAGCCTACCTTCGTTCATACCTTGAATGGAAGCGGTCTCGCCACCTCTCGGATCATGGTAGCCATTTTGGAAACCTATCAGCAGGAAGATGGATCGGTGAGGCTGCCAGCTTGCCTAGTACCATATACAGGCTTCGAGGTGATCGAGGTGGATCAAAACTGAACAATCGATACCCGAAAACCAACTACCGTTCTCCACACTCAACATCATATCTTCACTTCTTCTCTTTTTCAAAGGTTGAAGAAGATGATGATGTATATGTACCGTGGAAACAGGGGATAACTCTACACTCGATACCCCTGATGATCACGAACATCTTATTGTTCAACCACTTACTCAGTGAGATCAACCCCGACACTCTACGTGGATAACCGCAGGAAAACAGAAACACCCCGAGAATAACGCCGAAGAACTTTTTCTTGGACACATCACCTCCATGTTGAGAGAGGGTACAGAAACCACTTCTAACCACCTTTTACAACACCTACGTGGAAAGATGTGTGAATAGCACACCAACTATCTTTTCTGGATAGGGTTTACCATGTCCACTCTTCGTTTGATCCTGGGCGATCAGTTGCATAGATCGCATTCCTGGTGTAAGGGGCCTGATCCCGACGTCACCATCGTGATGATGGAGGTCCGCTCCGAGACAGATTATGTGCGTCATCATATCCAGAAAGTAGCCTGCATCTTCGCAGCGATGCGTGCGTTTGCCGACGAACTTCGTCACCAGGGTCATCGTGTGATCTACATCAAGATCAACGACCCACACAACAAACACACCCTAACGGGAAATCTCTCTGCGCTCGTCCACACCCACAAGATCACACGCGTAGAGTATCAAGAACCAGACGAATGGCGTGTGGACGAAGAACTGGTAAAGTGGTCGCAGAAGGCAGGAGTAGAAACAACCTGCGTCAGCACCGAGCACTTCTATACGCAACGCTACGACCTCCGCGATGTTTTTGGTAAGCGCACGCGCTACGTGATGGAAAACTACTACCGTTGGATGCGCAAGCGCTTCAATGTGTTTATGGATGATGATGGAGAGCGTCCCATCGGTGGAAAATGGAACTACGACGCTGCTAATCGAAATCCCTGGAAAGGCGAACACGATATTCCACCTCTCTGGAATCCCCACAATGATCTCACGGAGATCGTGCGTGATATCGAGTCGGCGAAGATCACCACGATAGGTACAATCGACCCCGCCGATGTTCCCTGGCCAATCACGAGAGCTCAAGCTCTCGACCAATTAGAGACGTTTATCTCAGATGCCTTGCCGCACTTCGGAAGGTACCAAGATGCTATGGTTTCCAACACCAACCCCGCGGCGTGGTACCTCTATCACTCTCGATTGTCGTTTGCCCTTAACACGAAGATGCTTACGCCACACGAAGTGGTTGAGCGAGTAGAAGCATGGTGGCACAGCGACGGCACACCAGAAACACTTTCTGCTGTAGAGGGCTTCATCCGACAGATCATCGGTTGGCGTGAATACGTTCGTGGTATCTATTGGAGTGAGATGCCAACCTATGCATCATTGAACAGCTTGGATCAGAACAATCGGCTACCATCATGGTATTGGACCGGTGCTACGCGGATGAATTGTATGCACAGTGTCATCACGCAATCCCTGGAACACGCCTATGCCCACCACATCCAACGGTTGATGATTACTGGCGTGTTTGCAATGATGGCAGAGATAGATCCAAATGACGTAGATGAGTGGTACCTCGGTATCTACATCGATGCGTTTGAATGGGTGGAAATGCCGAATGTGCGCGGGATGAGTCAGTGGGCCGACGGTGGCAAGGTGAGTACAAAGCCCTATGCCTGTGGTGGTAACTACATCAACAAGATGAGTAACTACTGCAAGGGCTGCGAGTATACCGTTTCAAAGAAACGGGACGAAGGTGATGCCTGTCCATTCAACGCCCTCTACTGGCACTTCATACATCGGAACCAGAAGATTCTTCAAACCAATGAGCGTACATCGATCGCCCTGGCTACGTTGCGTAAAATGAAGAACGAGGATCGCATCGCGCTTCTACAACGTGCGCAATGGATCCTCGATCACCTTGAGGAGGTGTAGGGATAGACTACCCAAGGTAGGCGGAGTACATCCACACGAGCTTTTCCTGCTCACGGATGTAGTCGGACATCAATGCATTAGTACCCTCGTCACCAGCTTTGCTGGACAGTTCAAGAATCTCCCGCTGTTGTAGCAACACCGTGGTAAATGCACTCAGCACTCGTTGCACGGCCTGACGGCCATCCTTGATATTTTCTGCGGGTTTGACCGAGCTGGTCTCGAGGTAGATAGTATGGGTATGGTACGGCGTACCACCCAGAGTCAGCACCCTCTCGGCGAGTTCGTCTATCTTCAGTTGGAGATTCGTGTACAACTCCTCGAACTTCACATGGAGTTCAAAGAACTTCTCGCCACGGATGTTCCAGTGAAAACCACGCACATTCTGATAGAAGATGGCGTAGTTCGCCAAGAGTTCGTTCAATTCACCAATCAACTGCTGCGACTTTGCAGCACTAAGACCTATTGCATTGTTCTTTGCCATGCGTCTCCCGTTGACATCGTGGAAAGAGACGCAGACGATCTACTCACCTACTTGTTTGATGTACGCACAACATAAATCCACCGTAGCCTGAATTCCCTGTACGTGCGTACGCTCCATTCCATGGGAAGCGGCCACACCAGGCCCGATCAACGCCACACGGTAGTCTCTTCCGGCCCGCCAGGCAGCGGTACCATCGGAGCTGTAAAACGGATACACATCCACACTGTGTGGAATAGTGTGGGATTCAGCCAGTGCAACAAGGCTCGTCCTCATCCCATAATCGTATGGACCACCGGAGTCCTTCGCACAGATGGAGCAGAGCGTCTCGCGACCGTCAACAGCGTCACCCACCACCCCCATATCGATCACCAGGAGATCGCGTATCGAATCGCTGAAACCTGTCGTACCTCCATGACCTACTTCTTCATACGTACTGAAGAACAACTCGACGCCGATGGTAGGGGGCTGATCGCGCAGGGCTCGTGCCACTTCGAACAACACGTAACAACCAGCCTTATTGTCCAGAAAGTGGCTCTTGATGTATCCGTTAGGCAGAGCTTGATATCGAGGGTCTACTGCGATGATGTCCCCTACCCGGATGCCAAGGGCCTGCACATCCTTCACCGAGCGCACATCCTCGTCGAGACGAACGTGCATCGTATCAACACTTCGCTCGCTGGTACCGGCAACACGGTTAGCGTGCGTCGACGGATTATTCAAGAGCATCGTTCCGTTGTACACGCTCCCATTCATCGTGTGGATACGCACGTAACTCCCCTCGAACGTAGGCAACAACGGAGATCCCAGGAGGGAAAACGCCAATGTACCATCCGACTTGATCTTACTAACAATCGCCCCTAGTGTATCGGTGTGGGCAGCCAGCCCGATGACGGGATCGCTTCCTAACTGCGCAACGACAGCCCCCTTCACCGTTCGCCTCACCGACCATCCGAGATCTTCTAGTGTGGCGGCGATAAAATCCGAAGCCGCCTGGGTGTATCCCGTGGGTGAATCAATGGCAATAAGCTCGCCGAGGAGATGGAGTGTGTCCATAAAACGCTTCGTCTGTGTGTATGTTCGTCTCTCAGCAAACATACAGCTCGATCAATGCCACATATCACCACCTATTCCCACACCCTTCAGAACGGGATGCGCGTGATTGCGTGTCCGATCCCCGACACAGCACTCGTAACCGTTCACGTTCAGTACAATGTTGGTTCGTTCAACGAAGATCCGTCCCGCACAGGATTAGCGCACCTGTTCGAACACTTGATGTTCGACAACACGTCCACAGGTGTGGACAAACACTACGACGCTCTCTGCACGAGAGCAGGTGGCACGAACAACGCCTATACCACCTACGATCATACCGCTTACCATATCACGCTGCCATCGCATCAGATGGAGTTGGGCTTGTGGCTCGAGGCTGATCGTATGCAGGCCTTTGCAATCACAGATCAAGCGTTAAGGGTTCAGCAAAGTGTGGTGGTAGAAGAAATCAATCAGAATGTAGAGAACCAGCCGTACGGTCAGGTGTGGCCTACCATCGATCGTATGTCCTTCACACCCGACAGTCACTACTCGTGGAACGTATATGGAAGCGCCCACCACGTAGAAGCCGTGTCTATGGAGGATGCTACCACGTTCTTTCACCGTTACTACCAGCCGGCAAACGCAGTATTAGTCGTAGCCGGTGGTTGCAATCCAGAAGAAGTGTTCAGGCTGGCCGATCTGTACTTTGGGTTGATACCCTCCGCTACTATTCCACACCACCCACAACCAGTTATCGGTGTGCAGAGTGGTCAACACGAGATATTGCGTGATCGCGTTCCTGCCGAGGCAGCCTTTATCACCATACCACTTCCACCACAAACAGACGCTCGCATCTTCGATGCCGAGATTGTCTCCCGTGTGATTGGTGGTGGAACCAGTAGCTCGTTGTATCAGCATTTGGTTCACACCACGCGCTCGGCGAGTTACACCGGTGCCTTTATCGACCGTCGTGCCCATGCCTCACTGATGATCATCTACGCCTATGGTCTCGACCATACTATCACCGCGGATCGACTTGTCCAGGAGATGCAACACGCCATTCTACACACAGCACTCACATCGCAGGCGATTTCCAAGGCCGTACAACAACTACGAACGGCGCACGCATTCGAACTCCAGCGAAGTAGTTCGATCGCAAATGAAGTTGCCTACAACGCGATGTACTTTCAGCATCCGGAACAGGTCAACACTGTATTGGAGGCCTATGCATCGCGGACAGAGGAGGATGTTCACGCAATGTTCGCGCGTGTGTGTACCACAAACACGTGGAACCGACTAGATGTGATACCAGCGTAGGTATCTAAGGAGTGAAGAGCTTAGTACTTCACACCATGCTCGTTTACGAGCACCCGTATACACGAGCGGCGGTTGTACTCTTTGGCATACGATAGTGCCGTACGGGTGCTGTAATCCATCAGGGTTGGATCTGCTCCCATCTTCAATAGGAGTCGGAGCATTTCGTACTCACCGTGGACACATACCAACATGGCAGGTGTCCTACCCATGAGGTCGCGGGTGTTGGGATCTGCACCCCGATCCAACAACTCCGTCATCACGTTCATGTTCTTAGATCCACAGGCAATCATCAGGGCGGTATTGCCCTTGCGGTCTCGAAACTCCGTGGCCGCACCCGCGTCGAGCAGCGCTGTCGCAACGTTCGTTGCACCAGAGGTTGCTGCTACCATGAGCGGCGTCCTACCAGCAGAGTCGAACACGTTGGGTTTGGCACCAGCAGAGATCAACAACGGTGCTACGGCATCACTCACGTTGTACGCAGCGGCATGCAGTGCTGTCATTCCATTGAAAGATCCCATCGTTGGATCGGCACCGTGCTTCAGTAGGAGCTCAACCATGGCGCTATCGTTTGCAATCGATGCGACCATCAACCCAGTAATGCCAATATCGTCCTGTTCGTTCACATCTGCCGAACCAGCAACCAATAACGACGACACACGGTTCGCATCGCCGGTGGAAACAGCCTCGACAAAGGCCTGAGCGTCCGCATGTGAAGTGAACACCCACAGGAATACGACTGCTGTAACAAGGCGAGCAAGGATCATACGACTATAGCCCCTGCCGCTGCAGGAAGATTCCTTTATCCACCTTGGCAAAGAAGTCCTGATAGAACTTCATATCGTCGATGGTGTAGACCTCTGCCTGCACACCGTTGTTATCCAGGATCTTGGCCAGAAAATTGGCGCGTACGCGAGAGCGCTTACCAATCTCCGATACGTTGATGCTTACCTCGATCACCTTGAACTTGTTATACCGGCTGTCGGTAGTTGTGGTGCTCCGCTGCGACTGCGCCCGACCCTTGGTTCTAAAGATCTGATTAAAGATCTCCTCCCACGCGTCACCAGTGTTGTTGTTGGCAGTATTGGAAGCACGCGTTCCACCGGACAGTTGGAGTTCCTTGGTTGCTGTGAGGAGCCCTAGGTCGATCACGGCATTCTTCACCACAAAACCGTCGTCCTGCAGAACATTCAACACGGCCTTCAGCACCAGTTTCGTGTCGTTGGTGTCGAACTCGCGGGTCTGGAACTCCCGAACCTCCAGCTGAGTCTTCGGTGCAGGAGATTGCCGTGGTCCGTTGATGATGGTACAGGCCGATGTACCCCCAACGAGGAGCACCACCACAACGAACCCTTCTAGCAAGCGTTTGAGCACAGAACGTCCCTTTCTCAAAACTTGCTTTGGTGGTAGGTGTACGAGTCAACCTTCATATCGGTGTTGAAGCGAATCACTACTGTCAGCGTCCGTTGCGTGGTACTGCTTGCTCCAGACCGATTTGAAAACCCACCGAGAATCAAGAAGAGTGAGTTTTGCGACTGCGAGTAAGAAGCCTCGGTGGCGATTTTATCATACACCCACGTTTCCCGTTCGTTTTCATCCCGGGTTACGATGTTAGGAGATCCGAGGGCCTCGGCAACTTCGGCACCCGACATTCCCTTGCGGATCTCTTTCTGTACGACCCCTACCGTCATCTCCCGTTCCCGGGTTGACGTAAGATCGTTACGGTTATCCTGGACTGTGCGGCACGACGGAATCGTGGTGGCAAGCAACGCACAACAGGCAAGAATCGCCAATGCTGGTTTCATAATCGATCCGAGATGAAAGAAACGATACAATTCTACGGCTTCAGAAGTGACCAATCACTCCCAAGTTGAACATCACCATGCGTGGTGACGGCACCAATACCTGCTCGATTGTATAGGAACCCGCATCCAACTGGAAGGCGGGGATAGCTACATCCGTGTTCCGCAGGTACCGGAAGCGTACATCAATCGCCACGCGCTCCACCTCATCGGGAATGGTGATGATGTTTGCCAGTGTCACCATCACACCAGCCCCGATCCCATACGTCCAGCTAGCATTGGTTTCTGGCTGAGGGCCCGTAAACGTGGTGTTCTGATCAACACGTGTTGGTCTGACTTCGGCCGAGGTGGAAAACAACGAAAAGCCCCCTACCCCTTCCACGTATGGAAAGAAGGTGTTCATCAGATTGGGCTGAAACCGCACTCCAACCGTAACAGGGATGTGGACGTTCTGCGATTCTAGGCGGTATTCGGTCCGCTGGTAAGAACCGCTCCCCATAAAGTTCACGGCAAACTGCCCCGTAATGGCCAGGGGAATCGGATCGAAGTAGTATGCCACATCGAAGCCTAGGCCATACCCCACAGATGGTGCATCCAGACTCTGGTAGGCCGAGCGGAGTGAATCCTGCGGATTCACTACCATAAAGTTCATCCCGAACATCCAGTTCAGCGGCTGATCCATGAGATAGTCGATCGTAGCCTGATCCAAGGTGTCCGGAACCTCGGCTGTTGTTTGCTGGGCACTGGCAAGCGGCACGACTGCCAACCATGCAAGCATCACACCAACGGTATACCTGAGCGTTTTCACCTCACAAGATCGGGCAAGAAATCGAAAAAACATCGGCGTTTTAACATGTGGTTACGCCGCCCACGTCACGAGACGATAACGTGCAGGAGCCCATGATAGCTCGGAGTTTTGTGTACGATTTCGGGGGGAATCCGTATGAACCGACGAACAGCGCTATCGCTCCTAGGTCTGGGTGCAGCATCTCTAGCCATTGGTCTGAAGCCATTAATTGCCGAAGCTTCATCTGCAGTGTGGGCATGTTGGATAGGTCATTCCACCGTCCTGCTCAGACTGGGATCGACGTGGGTACTCACAGATCCGGTCATGTTCGATGCCTATGGCGTAAACGTGCTTGGAATGACTCTTGGCCCGCGCAGAATCGTGCCACCAGCCATCACGATCGATCGTATCCCACGGCCAGACCTGGTGCTGCTTTCGCACGCCCATATGGATCACATGGATCGCCGTACGCTCACAGCCCTTGCAGATATGTATCCCGGTGAGATTGACGTGATCACAGCAACGAATACTGCCGATGTGATCCGAGACCTTCCGTGGAGAGCACTCAACGAGATGGATTGGGGTGAACACGCATCATTACACGGTATCGAGTTGACAGCCTTGCGCGTGCAACACAATGGAGCACGGATGCCCGGAGAACCGTGTCGATCCGCCGGGTATCGGCGAACGGGACGCAGCTACAATGGATACTACATCAACTACGACGGTCGCGGTTTGGTGTTTGCCGGCGACACGGCCTACACAACGTTGTTTCGCGACGTGAAAAAACCTGTCCACCTAGCCATGATGCCTATTGGTGCCTACGGGACATGCCGAGATGTACACTGTACACCAGAGGAAGCCCTGGCAATGGCGGAAATGATGAAGGCTGAATCAGTGATGCCTATTCATCACAGTACCTTCAATCAGCTCGAAGAGCCCCTTACAGAACCTCTCGAACGTTTGCGCATTGTTCAATCGTACTCACCCGAACTTTCGGTGGTAGCCACCAGACAAGGGCAAACGTTTCAGGTGTAGCTACTGTAACTTGTGTCATGGCTACCACGACGGTTTCGATGACGCCCCCTCTCGCCGATCGGATGCGGCCGACCACCATTAATCAAGTGGTTGGTCAGGAACATCTGTTGGGACAGGGTGGCCCAATTCAACGGTTTATCGAGCAAGGGGCTTTACCCTCGATGATCCTGTGGGGTCCGCCTGGAACGGGAAAGACCACGATTGCCCAGGCGATCTGTGCGTCGGCAGGCATCAAGATGGAGCGCTTGAGCGCTATCGAATCCGGTGTGAAGGACCTGCGCGCCGTGATTGAGCGCGCAGCTGCTGTGCCGTTGGATCCGCGGAAGACCGTGGTGTTCATCGATGAGATTCATCGATTTACGAAGTCTCAACAGGACGCACTTCTCCATGCCGTGGAGCGGGGAGTGATTACCCTGATCGGTGCAACCACCGAGAATCCCAGCTTCGAGGTGAATGCCGCCTTGTTGAGTAGGTGTCATGTGTATCGACTGCAATCTCTCACCGACGACCACCTTCGGGAGATCGTTGAGCGGGCCTGCAACACAGATACGGTCTTATCGGCGATGCACGTGGTGGTGGACGACTGGTCGGTGCTGCTGCAGTTGAGCGGAGGTGATGCACGAAGTGCTCTCAACGCCTTGGAAACAGCTGCTTCGATTGCCGAGCCCGATCAGAATAGTGAGCGACACCTTACCGCAGAGGTTCTTCAGCGTGCTGTGCAACGCAAACTTGCCCGTTACGACCGCGCCGGAGAATCACACTACGATACAGCCTCGGCCCTGATCAAGAGTATGCGGGGAAGCGATCCCAATGCTGCTCTGCTCTACCTAGCCATCATGATTGATGCGGGCGAGGATCCCCTCTTCATCGCACGAAGGTTGATCATCTTTGCCAGCGAGGATATCGGAAATGCCGATCCCCGTGCTCTGCCCCTTGCGACGGCTACATTCCAAGCGATTGAGCGCATCGGTATGCCAGAAGGCCGAATTCCACTAGCACAATGCGTCACGTTTCTTGCCAGCGCGCCGAAGTCCAATGCTTCGTACGTTGGTATCGGTGCAGCGCTAGAGGCCGTTCAGCGCACGGGTACAACCACGATTCCGCTCCATCTACGAAACGCCCCAACGCACTTGATGAAAAGCGAGGGCTACGGCAAGGACTACATGTATCCGCACAACGCACCAGGACACTTCGTGCCAGGGGCAGAGTACTTCCCACCGGAGGTGCCACCGATCAGCTTCTACCAGCCCGATGGGCAGGGGGCTGAGGCAGCAGTGTTGGAGAGATTACGCCAGTGGTGGCCGGAGCGCTATCGCTGAGTGCTATCGGTAGATTGTTGTCGTTCCTGCTCGGCTCGTTTCTTCGCCTCCCGAGCTCTCCGCTCTCGACGAAGTTTGTTGAAGTCGATACTCTCCCGCAGAGTAACGCCCTCGCGAATGTGGCCACGCTCTCGGATAATCTCCTCGGCGGTGACGTAGCGGGTCTTGTCGGGTAGTCCACCGCGAACCACATGAGGAATCTGTGAGATGGGGATCAGTGCTTCCTCAACGGCCATGGGATCGGCCGGGAGTTCCAGTTCAATGTCGCGGTTGCTGGTAAGGTCCAACCAAGGACCTCCCTTCTTTCGCGTGAAATCAAACACGTCGATGATCAGAATTGGTGTGCCTGTCATCGGAATGATGCGACGCGTCTCCTTGTTCACCGCACCTCGATCTACCCACTTGTACAACCATTCCGCATCTGCCAGGAACTGACGCACGCAGCTATGCGACACCGGACGGCCCGGCATGTCGAACTGGTGAAAGGCACTACCGGCGTAGAGATGGAAGTTGACTGTGTACGGAAGAATCCATGTGGAGTCCAGAGAGCTCTTCCGAAGACGATCGATCCAGTTTACGGCATACCGGCCAGGGAGTGTTGGTTTGCGCTCTTCACCAGAGTTCACAGCGGCAAAGCGCACCAGCTTCCCAAACGCGTAGCAGCCATACGACTGCATAGCATTCGAGATGAGAACGATCTTCGGAATCGTGTCTGCACCGGGATAGTAAGCCGGGAACACGGAGTAAGCGCGGAGATCCTCCATGAGTGTGTCCGGGATCAGAACCGTGTCGCCCATGCGCACGTAGTGAATGTCCTTGCGGTTCACGGTGGTGAAGGCGCGGTAGTTCACCCAATTACTATCCGTCTTTCGAAATCTCCGGCGGATGCTGTCGAGGTCGTGTTTGGTGGCAACGGGAAATCGCTCGTATCGGATCCGCGGAAACACGCTTCGGAGTGAGTCCGTGTACTTCTCACCGAGCGTTTGCCGTACTACACGAACAGAGTCCTTACGAACCGAATCCCGCTGTTCTGACGACAAGGTCACCGCGTTTTCTGCATCATCAGACTGGACGTCGCATCCCGTAGTCCAAACAATAACGGTCAAGACGGCAATAAACCGGAGAAAGGTACTGGACTTCATAATTTGGCGGGATGAAGAGAATCTTCCTAGTGCTGGCTGTTGTGATCTCCGGATGGGTATCCGGATGGATGACGGCCTGTACACCTGAAGAGGTAGACATTCCGGAACGGGCTCCCGAGCCAGTAGCAAGCGCTGTGCCGATTCGTACTGCGAGCGTAGCAGAACGTTTTCCCCACAGTGAACGTGCATTCACCCAGGGCTTACTTGTCCATCAGGGTCGGATCCTAGAGAGTGTTGGGCAGAATGGTCAGTCAGCTCTGCGGCAGGTAGACCTTGCTACCGGTAAGGAGCTACGCCGCATTCCGCTGGGTACGGAATATTTTGCTGAAGGCTTGGCTGTAGCCGATGGTAAGGTGTTTCAGCTGACGTGGTTGAATCAGCGGTGTTTTATCTACGATGCACGAACACTCAATCGGATCGACAGTGTGCCCTATCTCGGTGAAGGCTGGGGTCTTGCCACCGATGGTTCCGTGTTGTACATGAGCAACGGCACCAACATGATCACCGTGCGGAACCCCGCGGACTTTCAGGTAGTTCGCACCATCAGTGTTACACGTAACGGTTCGGCTCAAACCAACTTGAATGAGTTGGAGTGGGTTGAGGGACGTCTCTGGGCTAATGTGTGGACGACCGACAACATCGTGTCCATCAACCCCTCTACAGGAGTGGTGGAAGAGGTGATCGACCTGTCCGCCGTCTATCCCGTAGCCGATCGCACACCCACAGCCGACGTCCTGAACGGCATTGCCTACGATAGCACATCCGGAGCCATCTACGTCACTGGTAAGAATTGGCCCGAGCTCTACAGGATCGAAATCCGCTAGTCCTGACCACCCTGTTTTCTCTCGTTTGTCCCAAACGACCTCCATTGTAGTACGGTGAGAACCCAGCCCGTTGATTGGCTGGATCGTTCTCCCACTACTCTTCCATTACTCGATGGAGGTCGCCATGCGATCCCTTGTTCGGCTGGCGCTGACCGTGCTACTCTGCGCCGGTACAGTTTCCACACCACCGCTACTCCTTTCTGCGCGGGCGCAGTCACCAAGCTTGGTGGTCCAGTTTCCCCGTGATGGTCTGGTTGACGTGTCCAACCAACCCACAATCACACTCACCTGTGCGGACTCGATTCTACCAGAGAGCATTTCGTTTGGTTACCCTGACCATTCGGTAGGGGGCTTATCGGTACCCACAGTAACACTCGTGGAGGATCAGGGCTCGGGTGTAACGGTGTATGGGCGGTATGCCTTGGTGGACGACCATACCCTGACGTTTCGCCCCTACCATCTTGCACCGAACACAACATACCGCGTAACAGTAAGGGGTGTAACAGCTTACGTAACCAGACCCATTGCTGGTCCGGTGGTCCTACCCGAGGTGACCTGGCGCTTTACCACTGCGGCAGAGATACCACGATATGTTTCCACCACGCTCGACGAAGCCCCCTACCTCGGCTGCCAGGAGCCGATTGAGATCCGTTTTTCGGGTGATATCACGAAGGGATGGAGACATCCAGAGCGGTTCGTGCAGTTGCTGGATGTAACAAATCACGCTTTTTCAGCACCCATCCTCTGCCCTGTAGACGTCACAAGTACCTCTATGCGACTGCTCCCTCCAGAAGGTGGGTGGCCGCCCGGAGCCTTGGTGAACCTCGTGGTAGACCCCTCATCCCTGACGGGAGACCCCCTGGACCGACACGAGACGACTATCCAGGTACGATCGGCTGGAAGGCTTGATTTTACGGTGATTGAGCAAGATGGCGACACTCTTCCGGACGATCTTATTGCCATGTATGACAGCCTGGATCGCGTGATTACGGCTGGTGAGTACGCTCTGGCTCCGCTGGAGTACAAGCGTGGATTGTACCGTTTTGTGGGTTGGAAAAGCCCCATCAAAAACCTGAATCTAGAGACTCCAACCCGTGTAACAATTTCATGTGATCTGTTACTCGCAAAGATCCCTATCACCGCGATTGTTGACCACATCGACTCAATCTCCATGACGATCGTAGCGGGGGATGGTGGTGTGGTAGAGATCTATGATCAAGCTGATAGTCTACATGCCCGAGTAACAGACACCCTCATACTCGGCTTCGGGTCGGAAACAGCGAGCATGCGGCTTGTTGCACGACCCGACAGTGGTTATCGCTTTGCAGCGTGGTCTGCCCCCTCCTCCACGTTGCACGCCAGCACCTCCCCCGTGATCGTCGTGAACCTCACGCTGGCCCAACATCTCCAGGCCGTGCAGGCAGGTTCCGGGATTCCCACTGTCTTCACGCCCGGATTTACCCCAAACTTCAACCCCGTCAATCCGAACAATCCGACCAACAGTCCGATCGGAGAGCAGTATCGTCTTGTGGCGTCCATCACCACGCCGAATCCGGAGCCCGGATACGATCACAACGACGGAGCGTTCTTCACCACGCGCCGAGAGTTCGAGGACGTGAAAGCCCGTGTCGAGGAAGTATGTATCCAGGCCCAAACCTGTTGGCAAATCATCGGCTACACGATTACCGCCAGTGGAACAACCGTCTGGATTGATCCAGCAAACGAACTCTGCGTAGCAGCAAACCTCACCAACCCCGAGAATGCCATCACGTTCTACATCGAGCGGAAACCGATTCTGCTACGCATGGAACACATCGTGATGAACACCGACGACCCCTCCTCTCGGATCATCGGCAAACGGCCACGCAGCGGAGAGTACGTGCAGGTTTCCCGACGTGTGAAAACTGTTACCGGAACAGATCGCTGGGAGCAGCTTATCTCGACGGTGTGCGAAGACAATCAACGCATTGCCTACAACCTCTATGAGTTTCGCTGCGGTGACGCCGTGCGATTCACCTGCAGAACCTTCACACAACGACAGCTCATCTGGCGGTTCTTCCAGGATCTGCCGGGTTACGTGATTCCCACCCTCGTTTCCTCAAATGATACGATCACCATCTACCAGATGGTGGTGGATGAACCACTGGCGCTGTTCAACGGCACCTCCTGTGCTGGAGTGCCGCTTCAGGAGCGCGAAATCCGTTTGCGGGCCTGTTTCCGTCAGGACTTCGGGGTGGAGGCCATTGGCATGAAGGTGCGTATTCCGCAAGGCTCGGACCGATCCAAGGCAACGTGGGAGTTCAGATACCGAGCGCCCGAGGTTCTGAGCGACCTCGAAGACGACGAGCCGGCAGGAGGAAGACATATGGCATACTTCCCGAACTACGGTGCCGAGATCAAGGTGGTGTTCACCCAGCCCGTGGACATACGAACACTCTACAACCGCGGTGCGATGGTGCAATCGAAGGGTAACATCCTGCCGAATGATCCCTCGCTGACTCTTCTCGATCACACGTTTTACACCTACAACGACGAGCACGTTTCCTTCGAGCCCCTTGACGGTCGACTCCCTACCACGTTGGTGTTTCGACTATGCGATCCGCAAACCCGTCCCAGAGAACAAACCCTGTATGGTGGCTACAACACCTTGCGCCTCTTTACCTCCATCACGTCCCTAGATGGGATACCGCTCCGTGCGGATGCCAACCTGCCGTTGGGCTACATGGAGCTTCCTCCGCTCTTCGTGGAGTGGGACCAAGTAAGCTTTGACTACGACGGCGACCCCGATTTCTGGTTTATCGAGAATGCTGGTGATACCTACCACGTGCTCTATGGAGCCAACATCGCCAAGGACGGCTTTCACAACGTGGCTAGTACGGTCAAACGTATTCCGATCTGTGATGAGCAACAAGGCATCCCTCCGAACGAGTGCACGATTCCGTACTCGGACAAGGGTCCCGCCTACTCATTTGGCAACCGCGTTGTGTTTGCCGAGCCCAACTGGATGGACCATGCCGACATTCCGTGGTTGAATGTGGTCTCCTACGACGAGGACTGTAAAGATGTGGACGACTGTCTGATCAATCGCCTCCCGATGGTACTGGACGATCTCGAGCAACGCATCGAAAAGTACCAGCAACCATATACCGGCGGTGCGGTGAGCAGCGAACAACTGCTGATCGAACTCCTGGGTGTTGGCGTAACAGCACTCCGATCCATCATCTACCCCGACCAAGAGGATCAACACCTCGGCGAGGCCACCTTCCTAGAAGGACGCTCTACGCTGTGGGGGACGAAGACCTCAACTGCACCGTATGTCACGAGTCGACACTCCAACGCTACCTATCGTTTTCGGTCAAGGTTTCTTCCTTTGAAGGCCGTGCTCCGCTAACCTCGTCGCATATCTCATCTGGAGGCATTATGAACAGGATTGTTGCCGTAGCATACGTTGCGGTGGTCGGGATATCTGTGTGTGTCGCACAAAGTCCGCAGAACTCGGAGTTCCGCTGCGAGTTCTTCCAGATGGTAGGAGAATACCTACCCCAGGTCGGGTCGTGTCCAGATACCATCAAGGTCCGGCTGTTTGATGTTGTAGACACTCCACTGCCCGAGAAACATCCTAACACTCCGTACAGCGAGCCCGGCAAACTGTATGCCTTCACGTTGAATGCCCCCGGTACTGGATACACGGAGTTTCCTGCCCAATGGATCATCGACCGCTCCACGCGTACGATGTTCATCATACCCGATGAGCGCTTGAAGGCTCGGATACCTCCAAGCCCTACGCCGAACCCTGTGATCGTGTACACCCTTCAGATCGAGTGTGGTTACTGGACGGGTGATACTTCGAAGAAGAACAACATCGACTTCTACGTCAAAGACCAAATGAGCGTCTCCACGTACGCGATGTCACTAGAGGATTCAACGGTCATTACACCACTCATCGAAGGCTTCGACTCCCTCCGGAACCAGCGTTTCTACATTGCCGATGGCGTAGAGATCACAGCGCCTCAGCGTTCAGGGGACTGGGTGTTTTCGCACTGGTCGATACCAGGGTATATCAGCGTGCGCGAGTTCAATCAGCCCGATTGGCAACAGAATGTCATTACCGTAAAGGGTGGATGCTGGCCAACTGATCCACGAACTGTGCCATTCATGGCGTGGTATCGCAGACAGCCCGTATCTGTGGGTAATCCACCGTCCACGTTCACCGCTCCTGTGATACGGAGTGGCGAACATCATCTCGAAGTCCATGCCAACCCCGCTTCCGCACCGGTGACCTTTGTCCAGATTGCCGACGTGCGCGGAGCCGTCTTTGTCCAACACATGGTACCACAGCCACAACCTGTGACGTACATCCCCTGTGCACTCAGTCCCGGAGTGTATCTCGTGCAGGTGTGGCGTGGTGCCAGTGTGGTAGCTCTCCCCTACTACCACCATCCGTAACCCACCACAACCCACCATTCATCAACACATCTCGAGTACAACGATGTATCTCATCATTCTCGTGCTGGCTGCTGTTGTCCCAGCAGCCGCACAACTTGAACCATCTGGAGGCGCCACAGCCCAACCCTTGCATCCCGGCCATACCGTGCGCATCGAATGGGCCAACGACCTCCAAGCACCACGTGTAGATCTGGCACTATGGAATGGTACCACGCACACCGAAGAGACCATTGCTACCGGACTGCCGGCAGAGATCTCACACCTCGAGTGGCAGATTCCAGCCACTCTTCCTCCCGGAGACCAGTATCGCTTCGTTGTTCGCGATCATGCTCATCCCCGGAGGGCTCTGCGAAGCCGAAGCTGGGTGCACATCACACCAGCCCCACCCCTTGTTGCCTCGGTAGACGACGATTCGCAAACGCCCCAGCTTACTATTCATCCATCCCCAGCAACCAACGATGCAACCCTCACGTGGAACGCTTCAACGGCAACAATCACGACGATTGAGATCCACGACACCAAGCAACGCAGGTTGGCATCGTGGACGATCCGTCCAGGGCAGACCAGCCTTCAGATTGATCTCAGCGACCTGCCACCTGGTATGCACCACGTGCGGATGCTGAGCCCCACAGCCGTGATTGCTACGCAGATGTTACCAGTTGTTCGGTGAGATTGGTTGATAGCTCGTAGGCTACACCTTTGCGTGGAATGATGATGCGCGTGCCCGGCATACGGTCGAGTACAGAAAGCGCTAGGGCGTCGCAGGCTTCTGGCTCTCCATGCGTGATCACCACCGTGGACGGGCGGACGTCGGTGATGAAGTTTACCAAGGGTTCTCGGTTGGTATGAGCGCTGAACCGAAGCCGTTCGATACGACAGGATCGCTGTACGGTGCGTCCTGCAAGGTCGAACGGCTTTTGATGTTCAGAGTGCAGGACGCTATAGCCTGGCGTGGTAGGATCTTGGTAGCCGATAAAGGCAATGCCGAAACTTGGCTGGCGGAACCATTCCAGGGCTAACCGATACGATGTTGTTCCCTTGCTCAGCATACCCGATGATGCCACAACAATGGAGGGCTCTTTGAAGTAGTCGCCCTTTGAGAGGTGTCGGAACGGCAGCGAATTCTGAGGAATGTCGCTAATCTCGAAACCGGGCTGCCGAACGGGTTCGGCGTAGCAGTAGTGGTCGTACACCTTGTTGATCGCCACCCCCATTCCTCCGGAGTAGATCGGCAGGTACGGAATCGTACCCTTCCTCATCAGACGGTACAACAAGGTGAGTATCTCCTGTGTTTTCCCTAGGGCAAACGAGGGAATCAACACAGACCCATTTGCAGCGGTGACGCTGTTGATGAAGGCGGCGAGCTTCTTCGTTTCTGAAACGTAGTCGACAGGGTCGCTAGCGCAGTTCGTTGCTTCTGTAATCACCACATCTGCATGTGTACGTGGCAACAGAGCCCCCTTCATCACCTGCTGATCTACAAACTGAACATCACCCGTGTGAAGGTAGCGGCGTCCCTGATGCTCGATCACCACACCTGCCGACCCCAGAATGTGGCCCGAGTAGTGCAGAGAGAGCTGTACGTCGGACCGACCGGTGTATCCGCGCACGGTGGAAACCTCGGTGTAGTCGGTAGCAGTAAATGATTCCCGTACGAGTTCGATCTGCTCTGGAGTGTAGTACTCCAGAGCCTCCCGTGGCACGTGTCCGGTAACTTCCGAGCGCAGAATCTTGCCCCCATTATGGAGCATGATGTGCGATAGATCACGTGTGGCGCGAGTCATCAGGGTTCGCACGTGCGGAAACCGCCGCATCACAAAGGGCACGCCACCAAGGTGATCTGTGTGTGCGTGTGTCACCACGAGGAGATCTACGGGCCGGCCCTCCAGCGCTTCCAGATCGGGAAAGGCTTCAACGGTCCGCAGGCGTGGGTGTAGGCCAGCGTCAATCAGGATTCCCGTGCCATCAAGTTCCAGATAACACGCATTGGCACCGATTTCCTCGGCGCCACCAAGAATCATGAGTTGTGCCACACGCAAAACTAATGTCCGTAACTTTGCAGCCCATTCCACAAGCGAGGCCTCATGAACTCTCCGGAACCCTACAAGCCAGTAAACACGGTGCGGGTTGTCACGGCAGCATCGCTCTTCGACGGTCATGATGCAGCCATCAATGTGATGCGCCGCATCATCCAATCCACCGGGTGCGAAGTGATCCACCTAGGCCATAACCGATCGGTTGCTGAGGTGGTGGACTGTGCGATCCAGGAAGATGCGCAGGCCATTGCCATGACGTCCTACCAGGGTGGCCACGTAGAGTACTTCTCCTACATGCACGACCTGTTGCATGAACGAGGAGCCGGTCATATTCGGATTTTTGGTGGAGGGGGCGGAACCATTTTGCCAACAGAGATCGAACAGCTGCATGCTCACGGGATTTCCCGGATCTACTCTCCCGACGATGGCCGGGAGATGGGACTGCAGGGAATGATCAACGACCTCGTGTCGAAGTCTGATCACGGAGTGCCGGATGTGTTTGGTGCATCGCTGGACCAGGCGGTGAAAGCCAAGAACCCACTGGCATTGGCGCAGGCTATCTCTGCCAGTGAACAAGATCAAGGCGATCGCATTGCATTCGTCAAGGGCGTTCAACGGGCTCCTGTCTTGGGAATCACGGGCACCGGCGGTGCCGGTAAGTCGTCGCTGACAGACGAGTTGGTGCGACGGTTTCTACTGGATCAACCCGACAAGACGATCGGCATCCTGAGTATCGATCCATCCAAGCGTAAGACCGGCGGCGCTCTCCTAGGTGATCGCATCCGCATGAACTCCGTGTACCACCCCCGCGTCTACATGCGCTCGTTCGCAACACGCGAGGCTAACGTAGCAGTGTCCCGTCACGTCCACGATGCGATCGACGTCCTCTCCTACGCCGGCTTCGATCTGATCATCGTTGAAACAGCTGGTATCGGCCAGAGCGACTCGCAAATCACGAACATCGCAGAAGTATCGATGTACGTCATGACTCCAGAGTACGGAGCCGCAACGCAGCTCGAGAAGATCGATATGATCGATTACGCCGACATCATCGCTCTGAACAAGTTCGACAAGCGTGGTGCCCTTGATGCGCTGCGCGACGTGAAGAAGCAGTATCAACGCAGTAGGGGGCTCTTCGATCGCTCACCCAGTGAGATGCCAGTGTACGGTACCATTGCCTCACAATTCAACGATCCCGGCACAAACACCCTGTACCGCGCCCTGATGGATCTCGTGATAGAACGATATGGCTTGTCGTGGCAGTCCGGTTTTACCGTCACCGACGAGATGAGCGAGAAGATCTACGTGATTCCCCCCGATCGTACACGGTATCTGGCGGAGATTGTCGACGAAAACAAGCGCTATGATCGCAAGGTTGCCGAACAGTCCGAGCGTGCCCGCGCTCTGTGGCAACTACGCGGAGCTATCGAGACCCTAACCACTCCGACCACCTAACAGCAGTATCATGAAAGTACTCGCTCTCATCAGCGCCGCTCTGCTCCTCGTTGGTTGTCCCAGCACGGATCCAGAGCCCGCTGCACTCTCCCGGGTGCAGGTCATCCACGCTCTGGACGGAGAACCGTTTGTGTACGTTACGGCGAACGGGACAACAACCTTGGCGAGCGAACTGCCATTCGGAGCTACAACCGGATACGTCCAGCTGTCGGCCGGTATCCAGACACTGGCCGTCTCCAATAACGGTACAGATGTATGGCGCACACAGGACATCACCACCGATCCCGACTCGGCGTACACATTTCTGGTGGTGGGACGTTCCACTCCATCCGGAACGTCGAAGGCAGTGGCACTGTACAGTGACATCGTCGAAGCAAACCCGACGCAGGCTCGAGTGCGTTTCATCAATGCTGCCTACGATCTGAGCCAAGCTAGCGTTATCACCAACATCGGTCCGGCAGAGTATCCCATTCCGGGCATGCAGCAGGTACTCTATGGTGCAACCAGTGTGTCACCCACCACGGGAAGCCCCTTCCTCAATCTCCCAGCGGGCACCTACGACCTGCGGTTTACGGCCGACTCCTCCACGACCGTGATTGCTCAACTTCCCCAAATGACCTTTGAAGCAGGCATGATCTACACGCTGTTGCTTGGAGGACAGCAAAGCACGAACTCGATCCAGGCATTTCTCTTGTACCACCAGCCAGGTGTTTTCGAATGAAGACCACGGTAGACGAAGCGATCGTTGCCCTTGAAGAGCGGGCGAGCTTGATTGAATCGCAGCTCGACCACGAGGTTCGCCAGTTGTTGGCCACATGGGACAGCAAGCGAGCTGCGTACGAAGGCGAGGAGTTCGTCTACACTGTGCGTGGCAAAGAGATTCGTGTGAAAAACCACACGACCTCTCTCTCTGGAACCAATGTCCCGAAGATCGCTCTTCCAAAGTTCAAGGACTGGGGCGAGATCGTACGGTGGTGCATGCAGGAAAACGTTCCCGGCGAGTTCCCATACACCGCTGGAGTATATCCGTTCAAGCGTCAGAACGAAGACCCGACGCGGATGTTTGCTGGTGAAGGTGGCCCCGAGCGGACGAACAAGCGATTCCATTACTTGTCGCACGGTATGCCTGCAGCCCGTCTGTCGACAGCGTTCGACAGTGTGACACTCTATGGAGAAAACCCCGATCGACGGCCGGACATCTACGGCAAGATTGGTAACTCAGGCGTAAGCGTTGCCACACTGGATGATGCCAAGAAGCTCTACTCGGGATTCGACCTCTGTAACCCAACAACGTCTGTGTCGATGACGATCAACGGCCCAGCGCCCATGTTGCTGGCCTTCTTCCTCAACGCTGCCATCGATCAGGAGTGCGAGAAGTACATCCGTGCTCACCAACTTGAAACAGAGATCGAAGCGAAGATCGCGGCGATCTATAACGCCAGAGGTGTGCAACGTCCACAGTATCAAGCAACCGATGGTAGTGAGGGATTACCAGCAGGAAATGGTGGACTTGGCTTGCTCCTGCTTGGTGTGACGGGCGACGAAGTGCTGCCTGCCGATGTGTATGCTCAGTGCCGAGAGCGCGCTCTCCAGAACGTGCGAGGTACCGTGCAGGCTGATATCCTGAAGGAAGATCAGGCACAGAACACCTGCATTTTTTCCACGGAGTTTGCTCTACGCATCATGGGTGACGTGCAACAGTACTTCATCGATGAAAATGTGAGGAACTTCTACTCTGTGTCCATTAGTGGATACCACATTGCCGAAGCTGGCGCCAATCCCATTACACAGTTGGCCTTCACCCTGGCTAACGGCTTCACCTACGTGGAGTACTATCTCTCGCGAGGGATGAACATCAATGACTTTGCGCCAAACCTGAGCTTCTTCTTCAGCAACGGTGTCGATCCCGAGTACTCGGTGATCGGCCGGGTAGCACGACGGATCTGGGCCAAGGCCATCAAACTGAAGTATGGTGGTAATGAGCGCTCGCAGATGTTGAAGTACCACATTCAAACATCCGGACGATCGCTCCATGCCCAGGAGATCGACTTCAATGACATTCGCACCACGCTTCAGGCGTTGTATGCGATCTACGACAACTGCAACTCCTTGCACACCAATGCCTACGACGAAGCCATCACCACTCCTACCGAGGAGAGCGTTCGCAGAGCTGTGGCCATCCAAATGATCATCAACCGCGAGTTGGGCCTGGCCAAGAATGAGAATCCACTCCAGGGCTCCTACATCATCGAGGAACTCACCGACCTTGTCGAAGAAGCAGTCTACACCGAGTTCAAGCGCATTGCCGACCGCGGTGGTGTGTTGGGTGCCATGGAGAACATGTATCAGCGGAACAAGATTCAAGAAGAGTCTCTGTACTACGAAACGCTGAAACACACTGGAGAGTATCCCATCGTGGGCGTAAACACCTTCCTTAGTTCAAAGGGGTCACCTACAGTGATACCGCAGGAGGTGATTCGATCCACCACGGAGGAAAAAGAGCAGCAGATCTCCAACGTGCAGGCCTTTGAACATCGGAACCATGCAGAGGCTCCGTCGGCGCTGCAGAACCTGAAGCACACGGCGATCCAGAATCAAAACATCTTTGAAGCACTTATGCAGGCCGCAAAAGTGTGCTCGCTGGGTCAGTTGACGAATGCCTTGTACGAAGTTGGTGGTCAGTACCGGCGGAACATGTAACGCCGACGCATGGTAACGGTGCACGATATCGAGCAGGCGGCTACGCGCATCGCCCCGTACGTGCACCGCACGCCCATCCTGCACTCCCGCACGCTCGATGCCTTGATTGGCGCAACAGTCTACTTCAAAGCAGAGAATCTTCAGAAGATCGGAGCATTCAAAGCCCGGGGCGCAATGAATGCCGTACTGCAGTTGTCGGATGAACAAGCAGCCCGTGGTGTGGTGACCCATTCCTCGGGGAACCATGCTCAGGCACTGGCCTATGCAGCAGGCATTCGTGGCATTGGCTGTACCATTGTGATGCCGGAGAATGCCCCTCGTGTAAAGGTGGAAGCTACACGGAGCTACGGTGCTGCGATTGTCTTCTGCGAGGGGACGCTGCAGGCTCGGGAATCTGCCGTGCAGGAGGTCATCGAACGCACAGGTGCTGTGCTGATTCATCCCTACGATAACGACCACGTTATCACCGGTCAGGGCACAGCAACGCTGGAGTTTCTCCAAGAGCTGAGCCACCGAAACATCCAGCTGGACATCCTGATGGCACCGGTTGGCGGTGGAGGACTCATGAGCGGAACAGCCATCGCCGCCCGAGGTATCCAACCCAACGTACGGATTATTGGTGCCGAGCCAGAGGCCGCCGATGACGCAACACGGGGGTTGGCTACCGGCGTTCGCCAACCACCCAAGCCCCCTACCACCATTGCCGACGGACTCCGCACAGCTTTGAGCGACCGAACCTTTCACTACTTGCAGTCGCAAGCGGTATACATGCACACCTGCAGTGAACAAGCCATCCGGACCGGCCTGCGATTAGTGATGGAGCGATTAAAAACGGTCATCGAGCCGAGTGCAGCAGTTACACTTGGAGTGATGCTGGAACATCCCGATCTTTTCCGCGGCAGTACAGTAGGAGTGATCCTCTGTGGGGGGAATCTGGATCTCCAAGGAATGGACGTACCTGTATGAAACATCTTCGCTCCGTACTGACTCCGGTACTGACTCCGGTACTGACTCCGGTACTGACGCTAGTTCTGAGTTCGGCAACCCTCCTGGCACAAGCCAACGATCTGATAACCCAACGAACTGCGCTCGACGTGCCTGTGGAGCTCCGTGCACGAGTGCAGGACGCCATTCGCGTTCCATTGGGATATACCACCACGCAGATGCAGTGGTATAAGAACGACCACCACCTCCTGCGAACTGTACAGTTGTCCTTCGAAAACGCGTGGAATCTCCCACGAACATCCGGACAACTGGCGAGACGGGCGGTGCGTGGCTCGGCTATGTCTTCGCTCGTACAGACAGCAGCCTCGATGGTAGACGTGTCGGCAGGCAGGTTTCTGCCGGTACAGATCGATAGTGTGGCCGTCATGGACGAACTATGGCATCCATCCCTCTCGTTAGACGAACGCCAAGAGGCTACGCGAGCGTTTGCGTTATTACCTGAGGCAACACAACTCTTAGTGGTGAACATCGTTCGAGCAGCCTTGGATGCTACCCCGTACATCCACCGAGCCTTTCGTCATGCCGTGTATGACAGCCTCTTTGCCGACAACCGTCCCCTTCTCGCGGCGGCGATGGCACCGTGGATCGAGGAGAGAAACGGTCAGTATGCAAGCACGGACCCCTTTGGACTAGACGCCCTTGGTGCCCTGGATTTGGAGGCTCTCACCTTTGCTGGCATCATTGTGACCTCACACCTAGATAGCGCCGTGGCCCGCTGGCAGCGCTCGCCAGTCCCACCGGCAGACTACGAACCCGTGCTCTTGCATACACGCGCCGGTTGGATTGTGTGCACGGGGTCTGGCGATGATGACGTTCAACCAACGGTTTCCCCGCTGTTGGCTGTGATCGATGCTGGTGGGAACGACACCTACACTGGCTCGGTAGCCTCTACGGCCGAACGAGGGCAATTCCTAAGTATCGTTATCGACCGCAGTGGGAATGACACCTACGGAACCGTCGGCGACACGGCCTCCGTCTGTGCAGCAGTTCTCGGGATCGCCGTGCTGATGGATCTTGACGGTAACGACACCTACCGGTGTGGATCGGTGGGCATCGTAGCAGCAGCCCACGGAATTGCTGTGCTCAGCGATCAGTCCGGCAACGACACCTACGTGCTGCAGGGAACGTATGGCCAGGCGGCGGCAACTGCTGGTATTGCCATCATCGACGATGCCGCTGGAACAGATTCCTACACCTGTGCGGCAGAAGGACAGGCCTACGCACAAACACGCGGTGCAGCTCTGCTCATCGACCGCACAGGCGACGACGTCTATCTGGCTCGCCTCGACGGAGCTCCCAGTGAGTTGTACCTAGGTCAGACCGTTTCGCGGGCGCAAGGAGCAGCCTTCGGGCGCAGAGCAGATCTCGGAGATGGGACGTCGCTGGCCGGAGGTGTGGCCCTCTTGGTGGATGTTGAAGGCAACGACACCTTTACAGCTGGTGCATGGAGCCAAGGCTGCGGCTACTGGTGGGGCTTGGGAATGCTTGAGGATTGGAGTGGAGACGACACGTATGTCAATGGAAAGTACTCGCTTGGAGCTGGTGCCCACTATGCAATTGGAGTCCAGGTAGACCTCCAGGGTGATGATCAGTACAACATGGGGAACCCCAACGTGGTGAACCAGTACCAGGGTCACGCACGCGATGGCAGCATCGGCGTAAGCATCGACGGTGGTGGCAATGATCAGTACACATTTCGAAGTCACTGTGGCGGAAGTGCGGATTTGTGCAGCATCGGCCTCTTCTGGGATCGATCTGGCGATGATGAGTACGTGATCGACTACGTCCTCATGGGTGAAGCCAATGGTTGGGCGGACACACCGCCGTGTGGTACCACCACGCGAAACGCCCCCTCCCACACCTATCGCGACGATCTGCCCAGTATCGGTGTGTTTTTCGATGGTGTAGGCAGCGATACCATTGTGTGGGATGGAGAGCTCTCCACACATCAGTCTGCGGTTCGCCTAGGTTTTTCGGCTCAGTGCGAGGATGTGACGGCACGCTGATTTCCGTAGTTTTGTGGTTCCTGCGCACACCGTGCACACTGTTGCAGAAAGCATGACACCATCCTACGAAGCCGTCATCGGACTTGAAGTTCACGCACAGCTGAAGACCACCTCCAAGGCCTTCTGCTCGTGCTCGGCCACGTTTGGGGCTAAACCCAATGTGAATACGTGCCCTGTGTGTCTTGGTCACCCCGGTACACTACCGGTCCTGAATGAGCATCTGATCACGTTTGCCGTGCGGATGGGGCTTGCAACGAACTGCTCTATCCGACCCACCAGCACGTTTTCCCGAAAAAACTACTTCTACGCCGACCTACCCAAGGGATATCAGATTTCCCAGTATCAAGATCCCATCTGTTACGATGGCCATGTGGAGATCGAACTGGATGAGTCCACAACAAAACGGATCGGTATCACCCGTATCCATATGGAAGAGGACTCCGGAAAGAGTATTCACGATCTGGACATCGACACGCTGGTAGATCTCAACCGGGCGGGAGTTCCACTGATCGAGATCGTGTCGGAGCCGGATATCCGCTCGCCTCGCGAGGCCTACCTCTACCTGCAGCAATTGCGGCAAACCCTGATGTACCTGGACATCTGCGACGGGAACATGGAGGAAGGCTCCCTACGCTGCGACGCGAACGTTTCGGTTCGACCGGTGGGCCGGCAGGCGTTTGGGACCAAGACAGAGGTGAAGAACCTCAACTCCTTTCGCAACGTTGAAAAAGCTCTGGAGTACGAGATCCAGCGTCAGATCTCTCTGATTCTGGAAGGGGGCTCAGTGGTGCAGGAAACCATGATGTGGGATGCCGGTGCACAACAGACACGTACGATGCGTAGCAAGGAGCAGGCCCACGACTACCGGTACTTCCCCGAGCCAGACCTACCCCACGTCCAGGTGACCGAACAACTCCTTGAGGAACTTCGTATCACGTTGCCGGAGTTGGGGTTACAAAAGAAAGGTCGATTTCGGACCCAGTATGGACTGCCAGCCTACGACGCCGGCATTCTGGTAGAAGACGCAGCTGTTGCCGCCTACTACGAGGCGGCTGTTGGACACCTTCGCCAACCGTCCGTTGAAACCTACAAGCAGGTTTCCAACTGGATTATGACGGAGATTCTGCGAGTGATGGGCGAGAAGAAGGTTGCCATCGGCGAGGTTGGGCTAAGCCCCCTCCAGCTCGCTTCCCTGGTGAACGTGGTTGCCGACGGCGTGATATCAAGTAAGACAGCCAAGGACATTCTGCCGGAGCTGTATGCATCCGAGCAGACAGCAGATCAGATTGTGGAAGCACAGGGTTTGCGGCAAATGTCGGACGAGGGCGCTCTTCAGGCCATCGTGGACGATATTCTGGCGGCGAATCCCGAAAGTGTTGAGAAGTACCGCGAAGGAAAGACTAAACTGCTAGGCTTCTTCGTAGGACAGGTTTTGAAGGCCACCGATGGAACGGCGAATCCAACGATTGCCACCGCACTCATGAAGGCGGCACTCGACGGACCGTTGGACAAATAGGAGGAACCTCTATGCCGATTACACCAACAACCTGGATATGGAAGAACGGTTCGTTCATTCCGTTCGCCAAAGCAACCACGCACGTACTCTCCCATGCTCTCCATTATGGAACATCGTGGTTTGAGGGTATCAGAGCATACGAAACGGCTCGAGGCACTGCTGTGTTTCGGCTTTCGGAACACATGGTCCGGTTTCACCAGTCCCTGAAGATCTATCGCTCCGTGATTCCACATAGTGTTGAGGAGCTGAATACGGCAACCATTGAGCTGCTGAAAAAGAATGGCTTGTCGCGTGCCTACGTGCGACCGTTTGCGTTTCGCGGATACGGAGATATGGGCGTGTATGGCCTGCGCAATCCCCTGGAGGTGTTTATCGCCGCCTGGGATTGGGGTGCCTACCTAGGAGATGATGCGGCCGACCAAGGTGTGGACGTATGTGTCTCTACGTGGAATCGCGTTGCTCCCAATGCGATGCCATCAACATCGAAAGCAGCGGGCAACTACATGAATTCGCAGCTGGTGAAGATGGAAGCCATTGAAAATGGCTATGCCGAAGGTATCTGCCTGGATGCTTCCGGAAACGTCGCCGAAGGAAGTGGTCAGAACCTGTTTGTGGTCATCAACGGCGAGATCATCACCCCGCCGGCCGCTACCTCTATTCTGCCGGGAATCACTCGCGATACGGTCTTCACTCTTGCCGAGGAACTGGGCTACCATGTCCGTGAACAAAACCTACCACGAGCGCTGTTGTATACGGCCGATGAAATGTTCCTCACCGGTACAGCAGTCGAAATCACACCAGTGTGTTCGGTAGACCGCATAGCTGTGGGTAAGGGCTCTGTAGGGCCAGTCACAAAGAACATCCAGAAGGCCTTCCACCGGGTTACCGTGCAGGGCAACGACCCTCACGGGTGGCTTACGTTTGTACCGGCTGGAAAGAAGGCTTCAACCCCAAAACGATCACAACGCTCACAACGATAACAACGCGATCAACGAAAGAAACTACGATGGCAAAACCAGCAAGTAAGGCCAAGAAAGCAGCCCCGGTCACCGCCAAGACACCGGCCAAGACACCGGCGAAGACAACCGTGAAAGATCCTGCGGCATTCGACGTGAGTGGCTACTCGAAAGAGACCCTCATTGATTGGTACACCACCCAGGAACTGGGACGCCGACTCGACATCAAGGCTGCCAACTACCTGAAGATGGCTATGGGCTGGTCCTACCATGCCCCGTTTGCTGGCCATGACGGTATTCAGCTGGCTCTGGGCAAGATCTTCCGACAGGGAACGGACTTCCTGTTTCCCTACTACCGCGACATGCTGACCTCGTTGGCAGCGGGTGTGACTGTCGAGGAGATCATTGCCAACGGACTGAGCAAGGATGCCGACGTTGCCGGAGGTGGTAGGCACATGTCGAACCACTTTGCCAAACTGTCAGTGGGCCTTCAGAACTCCTCGTCGTGCACTGGCAACCACTCGCAACAGGCCGTTGGTACGGCCCGAGCTATCAAGAAGTACAACGGCTCAGAGGTGGTTTTCTGCTCTACGGGCGATTCTACCACGTCTGAAGGATACTACTACGAGGCGGTGAATGGTGCCGACCGCGAGAAACTGCCAATCGTGTTTGTGATTCAGAACAACAAGTACGGCATCTCCGTACCCGTGCACGAACAAACAGCCAACGAAAAGGTCTCCGACAACTTCCGTGGGTTCTCAAACTTGAAGATCATCGAGTGCGACGGTCGAAACCCCATTGACAGCTACCGTGCCATGAAGGAAGCCGTAGACTACTGTCGGTCAGGTAAGGGGCCGGCTATGGTACATGCGGATTGCGACCGCATCGGCTCGCACTCCAACTCCGACAATCACACCCTGTACCGTACGGATGAAGACATCCAGGCCATGAAGGATCGCGATCCACTGCCACGCATGCGTCAGGCGCTGATTTCTGCTGGAATCCTCACCGAAGAGCAAGCAAAGGCGATCGAAGACAACAATAAGCGGCTTATCAACGCCGCCGCCGACGCGGTAGAGCCCCTTCCCGATCCAGCTCCCGAGTCGTACATCGACTTTGTCCTGCCTCCGGCTGTCATCGATTATCACGACACGTCGGAGTCTCGCGTACAGCCAGCTGCAGATGCCCCCATTGTTACGCTCCGTGAAGGTATCAACGCAACGATGATGGAGGAGTTTCGCCGGAACCCGAACACCTTCCTGTTCGGTCAGGACGTGGCCTCCTTCAAGAAGCAGGGCATTTTCAACGTGTGCAAGGGCATGTTGGATGAGTTTGGTAACGACCGCGTGTTCAACGCGCCGATCGCCGAGGACTTTATCGTTGGTACGGCCAATGGTATGACGCGCTATCGCGACGACATCCGCGTGGTGGTGGAGGGCGCCGAGTTTGCCGACTACTTCTGGCCGGCAATGGAGCAGCTCATCGAGTGTACACACGACTACTGGCGCACAAAAGGCCAGTTTTCTCCGGCCATCGTCATTCGATTGGCCTCGGGGGGATATATCCAAGGTGGACTGTACCACTCCCAAAACCTGGAAGGGACGTTCACAACCCTTCCCGGTCTGCGCGTGGTGATGCCGGCATTTGCTGACGACGCCGTGGGTTTGATGCGGACGGCGATCCGCTCCCGTGGCACCACGATGTACTTGGAGCCAAAGTTCCTCTACAACTACCGCCCTACCTCGTCCGCAATGCCACCAGAGGACTACCTCGTGCCGTTCGGCAAGGCTCGCGTCCGTCGCCAGGGAACCGATGCAACTATCGTGACCTTTGGCACAGCAGTTCACTGGAGTCTGAAAGCAGCGGAAACACTGGCCCAAGAGGGTAAGTCTATTGAAGTCATTGACTTGCGCTCCCTGGCCCCATGGGATAAGGAGCTGGTGTTTGAGTCGGTCCGGCGCACGGGTCGATGCATTGTGGCTCACGAAGACAAGGTAACAGGTGGCTTTGGTGGCGAAATCGCCGCATCGATTGGGCAAGAGTTGTTCCGATACCTCGACGCACCAGTTGCCCGCGTGGGATCCAAGGATACCCCTGTAGGGTTTGCCAAGACCCTTGAAGCAGCAACGCTTCTTTCTCCCGACGACATCGAGCAGGCAGTGCGAACGACACTCGCATTCTAACGCTCGCATTCTAATGTGCAATGTGTGGAGGGGGCTTCACACTTCGCTGAGGCCCCTCTTAACTCCGCAATCAATAGGGAGTTGACAAGCAGGCACCTCAAATTTCACTGCTTGTGTATTCCTGTCGGCTCCGATATATTTGCGTCTTCACATCCGTGGGCATAGTGTGCCCTGACGGAGTTGTTGCATACGTACTAACGTTTGTAACGAGCGAAACAACCTCTCAGAGAACATTTAGAAAACTATGCTTTCAGAGCAGCAATCAAGCGATTTCGAGCATGTAGCGGGCAATGCAGCGGGCAGCAACACCGCCGTTCCAGGCTGGATGCAGTCCATGCAACAACAGTGGAAACTCTACGCTGGTGTGGTTGCCGTGGTCGTGATTGGTATCGGTGCCGCATGGTGGTACACTTCGTCGTCGGATGAAAAGAATGCAGCTGCGGCCGCCGAACTTGCACGCATCCGCAGTGTGTTCGAAGCCGGTCAGTTCGAACAAGCCCTTAGTGGCGAAGGTGTGATGGTAGGCGATCAACAGGCCATGGGCCTAAAACAGATCGCCGACACGTATGGCTCTACTCCAGCTGGTCAGGTTGCAGCCCTCCTTACCGGAAACAGCCTGGTCAACCTCGGAAAGTTCACGGAAGCAGAACCGTACTTTACTTCTGCCAGATCCAGCAGCGCTCTGATTGTGGAAGTTGGTGCTATTCAAGGACTTGCGTCCTGCATGGAAGCCACAGGCAACTACGCAGGTGCAGCTGATCTCTATGTGGAGGCAGCCAAACGGGCAGCGGATACTGGTCTAGAACCAGCTTGCTACCTAAAGGCAGCCCTGTGTTTTGAGGCGGCAAAGGACACAAAACAGGCAGCTGATGCCTACACTACGATTGCTAAACAGTACGAAACGTCGGAGGTTGCTCCCCAAGCAAAAACAGGTCTCGCCAGGCTTGGCATGGCAATTGATTAGTGAAGGGCTGGCATTGTGTGCCCTTTTGCTGTTCTACCCCACATGATGGGGTGAGACCATTTGCAGAAGGCACTCTCACAAAGAAGAACATGATTCTAAATACAGATCAAAGACATAAGGTTTTTACAACTGGAGGTTGTATGCAACGTTGGTTTCGTCTCAGCAGCTTGCTGCTAGTGTTGACTGCCGCGTTCTCAGTGGCTCAGGCCCAAGTAGAAGTGCGTGGTAGTCTTCCACCGGGCGAGGTGCGCATTTTCGTGCGTGACTCGATTTACCGGATTAGCGGCACGTACACGATTGGCGGTACCCTGGTCATTGAACCAGGTACGCGAGTCGAGTTTATGCCGAACGGCCGTCTGATCGATTCGACCGGTGGTCGAATCATCGCTGACGGTCGCGCCTCGGCAACATATAATGCCAATGCGGTGAATCCGCTGGTCGCCCCCTACACGGGATACGACGATCCAGCGTACTTCGCAGCACCTGGCGTTCTCACAGGGAATATCGCAGCCGAACCGACGATTCATGCGTCGAACTACAGCCAGGTATTCCATGTAGATATGGATGACAACAATCCAAATCTTCAGAACCTGACACCAGGTGAAGCCATCGTGTATTACGCAGCCCGTCTGAACATGGGTGGTGTGATCTCGGCGATTCGCCTGAATCCATGGTTCCGTGAAAAGGCTGGAAGTGACATCAACGTGTCGCAGGCACGGATTACCTTCATTGCTGGAGACGTGAACAACTTCTCGCGCGAGTGGGGTCACATCATCGTTCTGCCAGGTGCCAACGCCGCCTTCTTCCGCGACGTTGACTTTGTGAACTTCCGCAAAGACACCACGGTAGATAACGAACCTGTGTACCTGCAGAACGTGTCGGGTAACTCGTTCACCCGCGCTCAGGCAGAAGCAGCAAACAATACACTGATCAGTGAGACGAACGGTAGCGGTGGTGCACTCACCACATACTCCGTTCGTACATGGTTGGTTGGCTGTACGTTCCGCGGAAACATGGCTCGCTACAATGGTGGAGCTATTCAGATCCGTCAGGCCCCGGTTGATAATAGTGGCGCTCTTCAGCTGTATCCAAACGCTGACGCCACCTACAACAACCTGCCGAACTACAATCCAACAGCGAACCCGTTCATCACCAGCCCATGGACGAACGATCCAATCGCTCAAAACATCAAGGCTATCGACCAACTCTACAACCCGAACTACGTTGCTCCGCTGAATGACGCTAACCGTCAGAAGTACGACGACGCTCGCGTTGCCATGTACCTCGGTCGTATCCGTCAGTTGAAGTTCTACGGAAACCACACCCTGATTGCAGACGTAGATACGGTGCTTATCGGTGGTATTCGTGTTGTTTCCGACAAAGACGCAGCTGCTACGGTGTTTGGAACACCTGGTCGCTCACAAAAGAATATGGCGGCCGGTGGCGCTGTATACATCTCGGGACGTACCCCAATGCTCGTCGGTCTGGGTATCAACGACTTCCAGGGCAAAGACACGATCCTGTTTGATGGTAACTACGCTGAAAACCGTCAGCCAGCAACGCCAAACAACGGCGTATACACGATGGGTGCTAAGGGTGGTGCTCTGTACGTCGGTGACAACACGTCGCTGATGGTTGCAGGTCGTTACACCAACAACCACACCCACGTACCATACATCACTGACTCGACCACGAATGCAACAACATCGCTTGCTTCGTACTCGCACGGTGGTGCTATCTATGCAAACAACAATGCCTGGACTTTGTACGTACGTGGTGGTCTGGATAACAATCCTCCAACCCACTTCACGAACAACACGTCCGGACGTGGTGGCGCTATCTACACAGCGTACAACGCTAACGTGAAGCAGGTATCGCCGCACATTGGTGGTTCCGATGGCATTATCAATGCTCGCAACCAAGGCTACAACATCAAGTTCCGCAACAACATGGCAGTCGCTTCGGGTGGTGCTATCCACACCGAGCGCAACATGTATGTCTACGGAGCTGGTGGTGCTAGCGGCTCGCTGTGGGTATATGGTGCCAACTACGGTATCGACTTCTCTAACAACGAAGCCGGCTACTATGGTGGTGCAGTGGCTGTCGATCAGCCAGCAGGCCTGCCTATCTCCGAACGTGCTCTGCGCTATGTGCGTGCGCAGTTCGTTGAGAACGTTGTTGGTAACGTTAACCAGAACCTGAAGGACAACGTACGCGGCGGTGGTGGTTTGTACACCATCAATGCCGATCTGAACGTTGTAAAGGGCGTTGAATTCCGCGCTAACGAAGCATGGAATGGTAACGGTGGTGCTGTAGCGGTGGTAACACCTGACACACTGACGCGTAAGCGATTCATGGTGACGGACCTAGACGAGATCTACTACAACATGGATGGCGTTGCTACTGGCTACATGCCACGTAACGACGTGTTTACCTTCCAGAACGGTTCCCTGCAGCCAGACGAGCGCATGTTGACGCGCTTCTACGATAACGTAGCAGCTCCAAACATGGACCGTATGGGTTCAGGTACCACACAGATCGGTGACATCAACATCACCCACCCAGGAACATTGGTACGTGAAAACGGTACCGGTCTTGGTGGAGCGTTGTACATTCTTGACTCGATCCGCGTTCGCGTTGACACCTTCTCGTTCGACCGCGTTCGTATGCAAAACAACACGGCGTTCAGCGGCTCGGCGATCTACTCCGACAACTACGACCTCAAGCTTGCAATGCTGCGTAGCTACATCACAGCTAACAAGGCGACGTCAAGCATTGGTCGTTCGGACGAAGAGATCGAAGGTCCTCTTGTCAACAACGAAAACGCCGCATCGAGCGACCTCGCAGCTGCTACGATCTATGGTGAACTCGTTGGACCACTGCCATGGACATCCTACAGCTTTGCTGCTAACTCGATCTACAACAACGATGCGCGCTTTACGATACGTTTGCCAGATGCACAGGACACCAAGGGTGTACTTGCAGGTAGCACCGGAATCGGCTTTGGTGGTGTAGACACACTTCGCGGCAACTACTGGGGCCGTACAGAAGCAGACGTAACCACGGTTCTCCCAGCTTCGGCAAACAACTCGTTCCGCCGTACGCAGGAAACCTTCTTTATCGCTGGTAACGGTGACACCCACATGCAGTTTGTACGTGGCGGTGCTGGTACTCAGCAAGGCCCATTCGAATCGCAATGGCGCCTCACCTACACGCCAATCGATATCTATACGATTCCTGACACCCTTCTGATGCAAGGTCGTATCTACGACATCTTCGACAAGGGAACGGACATCAAAACAGCAGATTACTCGAAGCGCCGCATGGCTCCTGTCGAAGACTTCGCCGTAGGTATCGCACCAAACGTGAAGCGCTTTGTAGATGCTACGCAGCCCTCGTTCAACAAGTATGTAAAGCGCTGGACACGTAATCCATTCGATGCCGAAGAATACGATTACATCGCAGCCGTGCAACGCGAATTCACAGGTAACCACCCAATTGGCTACCCATTGTTCCTGGAGGCACATGTAGACTATAGCGCTACGGCTTCGATCAGTAACAACGACCTTCGCGAAGTAAACGAGCAGGTGTTCTTCGTAATCAACGAGCGCACCGGTGACTACATCCGAGCCATCATGCACCAGCGTGATGCACTGGACGAAGTATACCGTGCCCGAGTAGAACTTGTTCCTGACTCCACCAATGGTGCTGATCCAAACCAGCGTCGCGGTCGCGAAGGACTGGCAACGTATGGTACGGGTGCTACTCTTCTCGGTCTGTTGCGCGCAAATGCAATCCGTGAAGACTCAGCCGCACTTGCAGGTCGCGTATGGGACGGCAGCACGACGAATGGCGAACTGGGTGGTGCAAACTTCCGCCTCGGCAACCGTCCTTCGCTTCCAACATCGAACAACGGTAAAGAAACGTTCTACGGTGGTGAGCGCTTCCGTGCTCTCCCAGTACGCGCAGGTGACAACGTCATGGTTGTTTCGCGTACAGTACTGTGGAAAGAAGGCGTGAACTCTGCTCTGAACGGTGCCCTCATGTTCACCGTTAACAACCAGACAGAACCGCCAACATTCACAGGTTCGGGCGACACACTTGCTACCGACGCCACGATTCACCCAGAAATGCGCAACCGCGTGTTCGTAACGGAGAATCGTCTGTACACGCCAATCACGGCTGCACAATCACGCCGTCAAGGCGGTGGAAGCTGGTTCAACGAACCAGTAAGCTATCCAGCTGACTCGGCAGGTAACGCAATTCCAAGCCGTAACTGGATGGAACGTGACTCGATCTTTACGATCACAGCTGTAGACGCCAACGGATTCTATGATCCTCGCACGATCATGGATAGCACATGGGGCGCAGAACTGTCGTACTTCTGGCGCATCACGTCGCCGAACTCGGCCCTCCGCTACTGGCTCCGTGACACCCTCGTTCGTGTATCTGATGGTGACAACCAAGCTTGGGGAGCACGTGGCTACCTCGTTCTGCGCGGTCGTCCAATCAATCCATACATCGTACCTGGTGGCGAAGAAGTAGAAGTAACAACAAAGAACTTCCCACCAAGCCTTGAGATCGTGGACTCCCTGCGTTCGGCTGGCTATGACGACGAAGTTGTATCGCGTTGGTTCTACACCTACCCATCATACTTCCACGCTGAGAAGTATGACAACAATGAACTTGCACTGGGTGACCGTAACCCAGGTAACACGAATGCTCGTTACCTGCAACAGGACTCCGTGAACTACGGCTGGTTGGATACAACCTCGTATCGCTTCCGTATTCACGTGGTGGATTCGATGCCACGCTTCCTCTGGGCTCACAAGCCAGATCGCTTTGGCCGTCAGTACACCGAAATGCTTGCTGGTGACACGACGATTGTTCTGGACCCAACGACAACAGATCCAAACTCGTTCAGCAATGGCGAGTACATTGATACGCTCCGCATGTTCGTAACGGCATCGCGCGTTGGTCGTCGCTTGACCGCTCCAAATGCCATCAACAACGAAGAGTACAACGATCCAATTGGTAACCAACCTGACTCGATCGACATCCAATTCGTAGCAAACTTGACGGACTCGCTCCGCTTCAAGCTCGATGTGAACACGGATGACGAATTCGAAGACATGGCTGCCATGGACGCCAATCGCTGGGTAGTTCAGCAGTACGGTGCTTGGGACTTCCGTTATGGCAAAACTGCCTATGGATTCAAGTCTGTCGCTGTACGTGAAACACCAGGTGACACCACGAACGACGAAGTGGTAATGGCACGTCCAGTCTGGATGGCTAATCAGTACCTCCGCAAGTTTGATGCTTCGGAAGCTATTGACCCATTCGCTGAAGATCTGTCAACAGCGGGTAAGATTAACATCCGTATCGCTGCTGATGAGGCCATGAACATTCTGAAGGCTTCTAATCCATTCAATCCTGGCAACCCATATCACCGCGACCTGAACACGGACACCGTGATGACGATCGTTGTGAATGATGGCCATGGTGGAATCAATCAGCTTACACGTCGCGTGTTCGTCAACGTTGCACCAGAGATTCTGACAGCAAGTCTGCCAGACGCTATGGAGGACATGGACTACAACGTAGCTCTCCTTGATAGTGGTCGTGCCATCTCGGTTTACGACGCTAACTGGGGCCAGGCTCGCGAATTCGAACTGATCTACGGTTCAGAGTCACGTGATTCAATTCCGGTGGACCCATACTTCCCTGAAGCTGGCTACATCGTATTTGATGAATCGAACAAGACCACCCCGGAGTGGTTGAAGATCAATAGCAAGAGCGGTCTTCTCTACGGTACCCCACGCGTGACAGACGTTCCGTTCGCTGATACAACGGTTCTGGTAACAGTCCTCGTTGAAGACGCCGGTGGTCTGCGTGACATCAAGAGCATTCCTCTGCGTATTGAAGCAAAGAACCACGATCCTGAACTGTTCGAATCACCAATCATCTCCTGCGTCGAACTTGGTGCAGAGTATTCTGATACCATCACGGTAACGGATATCGACCTGGCCCGTCGTCAGGCTGGCAATGAGAAGTTGACGTTCGAAGTGATTGAACCCGCTGGTTCTTGGTCGATTACGCCAGAGTCCATCGAAAGCCCTGTGGCTGACACACAACGTATCGTTGTAAGCAACAACGCTATCTCCGGATCACCGGTAAATGGTAAGCTTACGATCGTAGTTGTAGTAACTGATGCTGCTGGTGCTGCTGACACGCTGTCGTACGAAATCGCTGTTTCCTCGGAAACGCGCTTCACCGCCGACATCCGCGTACAGAATAACCTTGGTGCCTTCGACATTCTCACGTTTGGTGTAGGGGGCTCGGATCCAGCTACGCGTGGTGATGGCACGGATGCTACGGCTCCATTCGGCAAGCTCGACTCGAACTATTGCGAATTCGAACTGCCACCAGTTCCGTACGTAGACGTCTTCGACGCCCGTTGGACCATTCCAAACCGTAACGGTGTAGACCGCAACATCTATCCATTCTCGACCGATCCTGGTGAGGCAATCTATCGTGCCCGCTTCCAGGCAGGTGGCGAAACGGGACAGAGCTCGGCCTACTATCCAGTATCGATCTCGTGGTGCCGCGACCGCATCCCAGCTACGGATGCTGCTAACCCCGGATCGTACTACATCCGTGACGACATCTCGAACGGTGCCATCTTCTCGTACAACATGAAGACTGGTGAAGGTCGTTCGGCTGCTGACGTGATTCACAAGACCGATGGTTCGTGCGATACGATCATCATCAGCCGCGACGCTCTCAAAGGCTTCATCATCGTGTATGACTTCACAACAGATGTTGCTGATGACAACGCGACGATGACGAACATGCTGGCGATCA
>JAURGP010000029.1 GCA_030833725.1 Candidatus Kapaibacterium sp.
TACCGTACGATTTGCCCCGTTGCGTCTGGATCAATCCGGATCGTATGTCATGGAGGCTGGCATCGCTGCCGAGGGTGATGCCTTTGCGACGAATAACATCATGACGCGTCCATTCCGTGTTGGTGATCTGGGCGCGAACCGACTCCGGGTGGTCTGGCCCAATGGGGGTGAAACACTCACCACCGGCGATACGGTACGCGTGCGCTACACGGCTACCGGAGAAGCTGCCGGCGATCAAGTAACCATTCAGTACAGCACGAATAATGGTCTGACGTGGCTGAACGTACGTCGATCCGCGCCGGTGGACACGGTGGGCGCAGAATGGATCGTGCCGCCAACGCCATCCACGACGTGTCGCGTCCGGATCCTGCGATTCGGCGAGGCTCAGGTCTACGATCTGTCGGATCAAGCCTTTACCATTCGCCTACCTCGCGATGCCGAAGCGGTGGAGATTCTTCACCCCGAACCAAACAGTACTGCAGCGACGCCGCTCATCCCACGAGTGGTTGTGCGCAATCGCGGATCGGAGCCGCTGACGAACGTGCGGGTACAGCTTGCCATCACGTGGGTGCGGGCAAACAGTCCGTCGGTGGTCGTGGACACGGTTCTGGCCACGATGGTACCTGGCGCGACAGATACTGTGGAGCTTGCCGCCACACCACTGCTGATGGCCGGTGTCCAGGTAGCCTCGCTCACCGTGGAAGCATCTGGGGATCAGAATCCCGAAAACAATCGCTTTGCACGTCAGTTTACTGCCGAGGGCCTCGCAGCACCGGTGTCTCTTCGTGTAGAACCGGGGCCGAATCGTGTGCTACTCAGCTGGCCGAGCGATGGACTCGCAGCGGTCACGGACATCGACATCTTGCGTGCCGAGGGCGACGGCGAACTACAGATCCTTCGAACGGTTGCGCCTACGGTTACCAACTGGCTGGACACGTCCGTACGTGATGGCCAGGTGTACGACTACGCTCTGCGCTCTCGTGCTGGTTCTCTGATTGGCGTTGCCACTGATCGTCGCGGTGTGCGGCCTGCCACAGCCCCCTACGGACTGGACCTGCGAGCACCGACGGCACTAGGTCCAACGCCAGCGGCGGTTGATGTTCCACTGCCCACGCGATTAGTGTGGAGTAGTGTGCCCCATGCTCAACGCTATGTGATCCAACTGTCCGCATCAGCGGATTTTGTCGATCCTGCCTACGTGCTCGTGACGGACAACGCCGGTTGGCTGACAGCTCCGGTGCAAGCTGCACAGACGTGGTGGTGGCGCGCACGCGCCATCAACGAGGGATTCACCGGTCCGTGGAGTGCGCCGGCATCGTTCACCACCACTGCCTCGTGTGCGGGTGGAGCCCTGCAGGTGCATGGTGGCGACGGTAGAGCCGTAGGAACCGACTTCACGTGGTCGGGTGGCCCCGTGACGGTAGAGTGGTGGATGTACTTGCATCCCGATAGCGTGCGCAACTCGTCCGTGTTTGCCGTTGGTGGATCGGATAATCAGGGCAATCGCTTCCAGGCCCACGCACCGTGGGGAAATCGGAACATCTACTGGGACTACGGAAACATGCGCGAGAACGGCCGATTGGAAACGCGCATGCTTACGATCGGTGCGTGGACGCACATCGCGCTGGTGAGCGACGGTGCCGGCCGGATGGAGATCTATCAGGATGGTCAGCTCACCGCCAGCAAGCAAGTGGCTGATCAGCCGAAGGACCTCAAGCAGATTACCATCGGCTCGCAGCATAGTGGTGGCTACTTCGCCGGCATGATTGATGAGTTCCGCATCTGGACCGTGGCTCGCACGCAGGAGCAGATCCTCGCAACGATGACAACAACCGAACCGCCATCAACGGATCGTAAAGGACTGTATGCGATGTGGCGCATGAATGAATCGTCGGGTGCAACCCTTACCGACGACGCTGGACGTGGCGGCGCACTTACGATGCAAGGGGCTAGCCAGAGAGTGGCTAGCGGTGCCTCGGTGAACTGTGTGTCGGCCATCCGCCTGCCGGCGCCAACGCTGGTCACTCCGGGGACGGTTGCTGCTACCACCGTGCACCGGTATCCCTTGCGCTGGAATGCCGTCCAAGGAGCCGAGTGGTACGAGGTGGAGGTCTTTGCGGCCGATACCGTTGCCGACACTCCGGTTCATCATGCGGTGAACGTACGCGACACCGAGTTAATGGTGCAGGGCTTGCCAGCAAGTACAACCTGTGCCTGGCGGGTTCGAGCACATTCTTCGAAAGGTCAGAGTTCATGGACCACGGCGGCAATCGTTACACCGTCGGCCTGCGCATCACACGTGGTGCAGTTTACGGGTGAGAATGATTTCTTCGTGAATCCCGACCTGCTATTCCGCGGCAAACAGACCACCGTAGAGTACTGGGCCTACGTCACCGCGGCCGATGTGGGCAACCGCTCGGCATTCAACGTGGGTGAGGCCGATGAATCCACGAATCGATTCCAGGCCCATGCGCCGTGGCGCGACCGCAAGGTGTTCTTCGACTTCGGCGATACGCGCGCCGGTGGTCGCCTAGAGGCTGCCTACGATAATGCCCTTGATGGGTGGAACCACGTTGCGCTCACCAGTAATGGTATCGACGACATGACGGTGTACTTCAATGGTGTGCAGGTAGCTCAGTCAAGTTTTGCCGGATCTCCCAGTGAGCAATCGTCTGTGACCATTGGCGGTAATAGGGTGGGACGTTTTCTGTTCCGTGGTTTGATGAGCGACTTCCGCTTGTGGAACGAGGTTCGATCGGCCCAGCAGATCCGTGCCGGAATGTACGATCGCCTCCCTTCCGGAATGAGCCACTTGATCGGTGTGTGGCCGTTGGACGATGCTCGTGGCACGGTTGCTGGCGATCTGAGCCCAGCGGGCTGGGATGCAGCAGCGACAACCGCGCCGCAATGGCAGCCAGATACGTCCCGACGCTTCATGCAGGTTCCTCCGGCACTGCGTGGTCTGCGTCAGGTTGTCATTGGTGATACCGTAGAGTACACGCTACATGGCGGACCCTATGCCGAGGTTTCGTACCGGGTCACGAACGGGATGATTCTAACCCCGTCTGAGCCGCAGGCTCTGCGGGTTGCATGGACGGCCGGTGTAGGCCAGGGGACGATCTGCATCACGAGGACCTTCGAGGGTGGATGCGTGGATTCGGCGTGCTACGATGTGCTAGTGCAACAACCGGTCTCTGTGTCCGAGGAACCACTACCGGTAGCTGCGCTCGACATGCAGCCGAATCCTGCGACGGATCACGTGATGATTCGGTGGGCAGGTGATGTTGAACGCATTGCCGTTCTCGATGCTATTGGTCGTGTGGTTGCAACTATACAGCCGCAGGCAGGAATGGCTGCGTCGAATCTCGATACGTCGGACTGGTCTGTTGGCGTGTACTACGTTACGGCAACGATTGGCGGCACAGTTCACACGCAACCGGTGATCATCCAGCGATGAGCCTCTGGGACCAGATTGTTCCGATCGTTCAGGCTGTGATCGACGGCGAGAACAATGCCATTGCGAACATGGCCAATACCGCAGCCGTGCTGGGGCAGCATGTGCCGAACATCAACTGGGCCGGCTTCTATCTGGTCGATCAGGAGCTGGCCACGGGCGAGTTAGTTCTAGGCCCATTTTGGGGAAAGCCCGCGTGCGTGAGAATTCCGCCCGGCAAGGGAGTGTGTGGGGCCGCAGCCATGCAGCGAGCGACAATGGTGGTGGGGAACGTTCATGACTTTCCCGGACATATTGCCTGTGATGCCGCATCGTGCAGCGAGATTGTGGTACCTCTGATATCTCATGGTCGGTTGCTAGGCGTGCTGGACGTAGACAGCCCCGACTACGATCGATTTACGGACAGCGATCGCATTCCGCTGGAGCAGATTGCGCAGATTGTCGTGCAGGGTAGTCGCTGGTGAGGCGTTGACGGTCATGTCACGAACGGATGCGGTGACCACCACGGTAGGGGATGATGCTGGTTGCTGCTGTGATCGCGTTCAGTAGTCCGTGCGAGATCGAGAACGTCCGCGGGTTGGATCGCAACGTGGTGGTGGTGGTGTCGAATGCAGGAGAAGACGCTTGTATCGATCTACAGCTGTCCGTCGCTTGTGGTTCCCATCACGTGGAGCGCACGATTCCTGTGATTCGACCGGAACAAGACGTAGAGCTGTCCATCCCGATTACCGACCTTGGTTGGCCCACGATCCACGGATGGGCCGACGTACACTGTACACTGGCAGATCGCACGACGACGGCCATCTTGGAGTTCCCACCAGCACCAAGTATGGTGGTGATCAACGAAGTGATGTTCGATCCACGGCCCGGACTAGCCGATTACGTGGAGATTATCACCCAAGACTACGAGCCCCGTACGTTGCAAGGATGGATCCTTCGTGATGCCAATACCTCGGCGATGATTCCCGATTCGACCACCCTCGCGCCTGGATCCTACACGGTGCTGGCCAGTAAAGCCAGTGTGGCAGAGATGATGGTTGATCACACTGCGGTTGCTCCCGTCGTGGTCAGCAGGGCGATCAACTTCAACACCACGGGCGACCGTGTGGCCCTCTGCACATCGTCGGGCCTCGTGGTTGACGAGCTCACGTACAGTCCAACCTGGCACAGTTCCGTTCTTGAGCGTACGCGAGGCATCGCCCTAGAAAAGCTGCATCCAGCGGTGCAGTCGCATCGTAGCTCATCGTGGACGAGTTGTACGGATTCGACCGGTGGCACGCCCGGACGAGCCAACTCCACCACGCGTCCCGTTCCGGATCGGGGCACCCTGCAGGTGTTCCCCTCGCCGTTTTCGTCGGATCCCCGCGACGTCCAGCACCCTGCCGTAATCTCCTACCAACAACCGTTTCGGACGGCACGCGCTACAATGAGCATTGTCAGTCCATCGGGTGTGCGCGTAGCCACGTTGCTCAACAGCGAGGGGATCTTCTGGCAGGGGGCTCTGGCATGGGATGGCACCAACGATGTAGGTCAGCGAGTGGAGCCTGGTCCGTACGTGGTCGTCCTCGAATGTGTGGACGCTGAATCATCGGCCACACACCACGCAACGGCGTTGATCGTTGTAGGGCGCTAGCGGAAAACATAACATGCAGGTAACTGCAGCCCCTTGCAGTCCCCTGTGTGGATCAGTAGCTTGCCATCCTATGACCACAACACCTCCTGTGCCAAACGTCGATTTGCACGACGAGTCTCTCTACTTCAACCGTGAAACTTCGTGGATCGAGTTCAATGCACGCGTACTGGAAGAAGCCGAGGATGTCTCACACCCACTGTTTGAGCGCCTGAAGTTCCTATCGATCTTCTCGACCAACCTAGACGAGTTCTTCATGATTCGCGTTGCCGGCTTAATGGAGCAGCGCGAGTCCGGCGTCACGGAGTTCTCCTCCGATGGAGCCACCCCAGCAGAACAGCTGCGGGAGATCCGCCAACGGCTGGTTCCGCTGTACAAGCGACAAGCACGGATCTTCCTCGACGACATTCTGCCCCAGCTGCATGCCGAAGATGTGCACATCCACGGATGTGAGCACCTCACGGCGGAGGAGCAGTCGGAGTTGGAACAAGACTTCGTTGACAACATCATGCCGGTACTCACGCCACTGGCGCTTGATCCGGGACATCCCTTTCCCCGACTGCTAAATCGATCCCTCAACATCATCTTCGTCCTCAACGAGGACGTTGACGGTGAGGTGGAGATGCGCACCGCCGTGCTGCAGCTGCCGTCGGTTCTGCCACGACTGCTGCGGATCTCGCGATCATCGGGTGATCACTTTGTACCGCTCGAAGATGTTATCCAGTCGCATGCAGGCATTTTGTTCCCGGGACTCACACTGCGTGAAACCCATGTGTTCCGCGTGACAAGAGATGCCGATGTGGAGATTGCCGAGGACGAGGCGAACGATTTGATGACGGCTGTGGCCGAGGGCATCCGTCAGCGCCGGTGGGGTACTGATGCCGTACGCTTGGAAGTGGGCAGCGACATGCCAAAGTTCCTCCAAACGCTGCTGCTGAAGAGCTTGTCGTTGACTGCTGGCGACATGTACACCACGGATGCGCCCCTGAACTTGCAGGGCTACCTGGAACTTACGAAGCTGGATCGCCGCCGGTTGAAAGATGCGCCGTTCACATCCAGGATTCCCCAAGAGCTGGCTGCGGACTCGGCACAGTTCTTTGATCTGCTGCAGGAGGGCGATCTGTTTGTTCACCATCCGTTTGACTCCTTCACCAATACGGTGGTTCGCTTTATCACACAAGCAGGGGCCGATCCTGATGTCCTAGCAATCAAGATCACGCTCTATCGAGCCGGTGGCAAGTCGCCCATCATTCAGGCGTTGAAGGAGGCCGCTGCTCTAGGAAAGGACGTTACGGCCTTTGTAGAGCTGAAGGCACGATTCGACGAAGAGAACAACATTGCCTGGGCGCGTGAACTCGAGCGCGCCGGCGTTCACGTGGTGTACGGCGTTGTTGGGCTGAAGGTCCACTGCAAGGTGTGCTTGGCCGTGCGGAAGGAAGGCTTACAGGTCAAGACGTATGCCCACGTGAGTACGGGTAACTACAACCTCACCACGTCGCGTCTGTACACAGACGTCGGGATCTTCACCGGCGATCAGCGCTTCGAGCGCGACTTCGTCCAGCTGTTCAACCTCCTTACCGGATACTCCAAGTACACCGAGTGGCAGTACCTCGGGGTGGCACCGGTGAACCTCCGACAGCGATTCAAGAGTCTGATTGAGCGCGAGGCGGAGATCGCTGCTGCGGGAGGGGAGGCACACATCATCGCCAAGTTAAATGCACTCAGCGATCCGTCGATGGTGCGTGCCCTCTATCGGGCATCGATGGCTGGCGTCAAGATTGATTTGATCATTCGCGGAATCTGCACACTCCGGCCAGGTATTCCCGGCGTGAGCGAGAACATCCGCGTGCGCAGCATCTTGGATCGATTCCTAGAGCACAGCCGGGTGTTCTACTTCCACAACGCAGGGAATTCGGAGTACTACATCTCCAGCGCCGACTGGATGCCGCGCAATCTGAATCGTCGTATCGAGATGCTGTTCCCTGTGCTGGATGCCAAGGTACAAGGACAGCTCAAGGAGGTCCTCGACCTGTACCTGCAGTCGTATTCTCATGCACGGTTCCTCCAACCGGATGGGTCCTACGTGCGTCCAGAGGGATACCGCAAGGAAGAATCGTTTCGCGTTCAACAGGTCCTGCTGCGAAAAGCCCGGAAGCGGAAATGAGCGTGGTACGATTCATCGCCGCGCGTTACGTGTGGCCACGCCAATTCTCCGTGATCTCCATTATCGGAGGTATCTCCGTGCTTGGTATGGTGATCGGTACGGCTGCCCTGATTGTGGTGATGTCGCTCTTCAACGGATTCCGTGATGTGGCCTACAATCTGATGATTGGATTCGGACCTCATGTGCAGGTGGTGGCCGCCCAGGGGCGCACGCTTCCGAATCCGGAGAGGGCGATCGGCGCACTTCACGAGGTGGGGCTCACGCAGGCACGTCTGAGTAGCGAATCGCGCCTCGTTCTTACGGCTGGAGGACGCACGTCGGTGGTGGAGGCCGTCGGCGTGGAATCCGATACCGTGTCCGTGCTACGCGGACCTCGTGAAGCAACCTTTGTAGGGGGCTTTATGACGCAGGTGGAACACGACGTTGCGTCGCTCGTGGTGGCCAGTGGTGTGGCCGAGCGCATGGGAGTGTACGTGGGTGATACCGTTGAACTGCTGTCACCACAAGCGATCGAGCGCGCCGTCAACACGATGACGCTGCCGCGTGGAGTTCGGGCCGTTGTCCGTGGCATCTTTCAGTCGAACGCAGCACGAGAGATCGATCACAGCCGAGTGTATGTTTCTCAGAGTGCTCTAGGCCGTGCTATCGGCACGGTAGCAGCAACCTCCGCTGATGCCGTGTACGTGAGTGCTGCACAGGCCGTGGAGCAGGCAGAGAGCTCTGCAGAGCGACTTCGTACCATGCTTGGCCCAGGCTACACCGTGCGTACGTGGGCGGATGTGAACCGTGGACTTGTCGAGACAATGAAACTCGAGCGCGTGGGTTCCTTCATCGTCCTGGCGCTGATTATTGTTGTGGCAGCCTTCAACGTGTTGGTGGCGCTGTCCCTTGGAGTGGTGGAGAAGCGTCGGGATATTGCCGTGTTACTCACACTCGGGCTGCGGCCTCGTGACATCCGCATGATGTACATCCGTCAGGGCCTTGCGCTTGGCATCGTGGCAGTGGGCATTGGCCTCCTCCTCGGAGTAGGTCTCACGTGGGGCCAGATCACATATTCATGGATCTCGTTCGACGTCTCCCAAGGGTATCTTGTTCCAGCACTTCCCATGAAGATTGAAGTCCTGGACGTGTTACTCACTGCAGCCGTGGGTCTCGTGCTTGCGGCAACGGCAGCTGCTTATCCGGCCGGACGTGCAGCGCGTACGCAGATCGCCGACGCTCTGCGATCAGAGTGAATCCAGGACCGTCAAGGTGATCGGATCGCAGAGCTGATACCCTTTACGCGTGAGCCGAAGTACTGTGCCACGGTCCTCGACTAAGCCGTCGCTGATCCAGTATCCTAGGTGCGGCTGTAGAGCCACACGGACATCGACGCCAAACTCTGCCTGGAACCGGTCCACCGGAAGTCCGTCGGCACGCAGTGTGGTAAAGGCAAGCTCCGTGCGCCGTTGTTCGGGCGTGAGCACTTCGGTATTGGCGTGACCGAGATGCCCCGCTGTGATCTTCTCGGTCCAAGCGGTCAAGCTGCGGTGATTCCAGCTCCGCATTCCGCGATGGAGTGCATGAGCGCTTGGTCCGGCGGCAAGGTAGTCGTGTCCATGCCAGTAGGTCAGGTTGTGCACACACTGAAGATTGCGCGAAGACACTCGAGCATAGTTGCTTACCTCATACTGCTCATATCCGCCGTGTGCGAGCCGCTCCATCACGAGCGCATACATCTCGGCATCGTACTCTTCGGCTTGCGGCGCCACAGCCCCCTTCAGAAGCTGTGCATGAAGCGGAGTACCGGGCTCAAAGATCAAGGAGTAGGCGCTGATGTGGTCGGTCTGGAGATCGAGCGCATGGTTCAGCGAAACGGTAAGTGATTCCAGCGTTTGGCCAGGAAGGGCAAACATCAGATCGAGGTTGATGTTGTCGAAGCCGGCACTCCGCGCATGATTGATCGCCACCTGGGCGTCGGTCGCACTGTGGATGCGCGTCAGGAACGACAGCTCTTCAGCAACAAAACTCTGCACCCCAACCGACAGCCGATTCACACCGGCAGCGCGATATCCCTCGAGGCTTGCCTGCGTGACCGTGCCGGGATTGCTCTCCATCGTGATCTCGCATCCGGAATCCAGCTCATACTTCTGATGAATATGATCCAGAATCTGGCGAATCTGCTCGGGCTGCAACAGGGACGGCGTTCCGCCACCAAAAAAGATACTGGTGAGTGGCCGCTCATCGCAGGGCAGAAGGGCGATCTCCGTGAGGAGCGTGTCCACAAAGCGGTCGATCAATCCCGTGGATTCAATCGAGTAGAAGTCGCAGTAGGTGCACTTCTTGTCGCAGAAGGGAATGTGGAGATAGAAGCCGAGCACAGGTGTTCTCCCGTTGAAATCAGTCGATCCGGCGAAGCAGCCGGTCCCAGTGCAGTGTGGTGTCGCTGGTACTCCAGGCAATCGCCACAGCCCGTCCTACAACATGGTCCAGTGGAAGAAAGCCCCAGTAGCGCGAATCCCAGGAGTTGCTGCGATTGTCGCCAAGAACGAAGAGGTAGCCTCGAGGTACGATGATGCTGCGCTCGCCGTAGGGAAGGGGGCTCATCGCTGCCGACTGCGGCGGTGCGGGTTGCAGCGCACCGTTGATCGTGATACCGTACCGATTCAACAGCACCGTATCGCCCCCTACACCGATCACCCTCTTGATGTAGGCTTCATCGGTGGATGAGCCACGGAGGGAATCTGGCAACGTAAACACAATCACATCACCGTGGATGGGCGGTGTAAACACGTAGGCCAGCTTGCTTACCAACACGTGATCGCCCACGCGCAACGTATGCTCCATGCTGTGTGACGGTATCGAGAACACTCCCACCACGAAGATGCGAAGTATCAGCGCTACGGCAATCGCGGTCCCCGTAGCCGTGAGGAGCTCACGCGTGGTGATGCCTGCCAGCACAGTGGTAGGCCTATCGAATGATGGTGCCGATCCGACTCCAGCGGATCGAGCCCAGTCGCTCGAGGAACGTCATCTGTGTACCACGAACAGGATCGTCCGGTGCCCACGACCAGTACACGATCATGGGAGTACCAACAACGTTGTCCTCCGGAATGAAGCCGAAGTACCGGGAGTCCTCGGAGTTGTCGCGGTTGTCACCCATGCCGAAGACGTAGTCACGCTCCACCACGTAACGTGTGGCCGGAGCACTGTCGATCGTCAGCAGTGCTTCGTTAACCTCGTGTCCCTCGCGACGGATGAAGGTTGCCCACTCGCGAATGTTGGCTTGTGAGAGCTGGATCACGTCGCCCTTCTTGGGGATGCGCAGTGGGCCGTAATCGTCGCGTGTCCAGTTTCGTCCTGCAGGAAACGTTCGGAGTCGGTCGTGCTCGTAGGTGGCGGCACGCAACTCCGCCGACATGCTCATGTACTGTGCGTGCTCGGGAAGTGGATACTCCGTGCCATTAACGTACACACGACCACCAATCACCTGCAGCGTGTCACCGGCCACAGCCACGCAACGCTTGAGATAATAGGTAAACTCCGTGGACTCGCGGTCGTCGCGATTACCTGGGAAGATGAAGACGATCACGTCTCCCTGTTCGGGATCTTTCAGCGCGGGTAGTTTGTAGAACGGCAGTGGGATGTTGAAGAACGGAATGATTTGAGGCGTGCTTGGACCGAAGATCGCTTTGTTCACAAAGAGCAGGTCGCCAGCCATCACCGTGCTTTCCATCGATCCGGTAGGCACCACAAAGCCACCGATAGCCAGACCGTTGATGATGGTCACCATCACCAGTGCCCAAGCCAGTGACTTTACCCATGCCACGACGTGCTCGGTAAAGGTCTGCGGTGGCGGTGCGTTCTTCTTCTTCTGGCGGTATGCCTTGATACGTTCTACGACGTTTGTCATGCGGTTCATTTCGTTGGTTAATCATCCAGCGATAGCACGGCAAGGAAGGCCTCCTGTGGCACCTCCACACGGCCGACCTGCTTCATACGCTTCTTGCCTTCTTTCTGCTTTTCCAGCAGCTTCCTCTTCCGTGAGATGTCACCACCGTAGCACTTGGCAATCACGTTCTTCCGCATAGCCGAGATCGATTCCCGTGCCACGATCTTGGAGCCAATCGCTGCCTGGATTGCTACCTCGAACATCTGTCGAGGGATGAGTTCGCGGAGTTTCTTGCAGAGCTTCTTGCCCCACTCGTGGGCCTTCTGACGGTGCACAATCGAACTGAGTGCATCCACCGGCTCACCATTGAGAAGGATGTCCATCCGCACCAGCTCGCCACTCTTGTAATCGCCTAGCTCGTAGTCCAGCGAGGCATAGCCGCGTGTTGTGCTCTTGAGCTTGTCGTAGAAATCAAAGACCACTTCGCCCAAGGGAAGGTCGAACGTAAGATCGACGCGGTCGGCACTCAAGTACGACTGCCCGAGCATCTGACCGCGACGCTCGATACACAGTTTCATGATCGTACCCACGTACTCGGTGGGAGCGATGATCTGAGCGCGGATGTACGGCTCCTGGATATCAGCAATGTGCGTGGGATCCGGCAGCTGCGATGGATTGTCTACCCAGAGCGTTTCTCCCTTGTTCGTGATCACCTTGTACCGCACGTTTGGGACGGTGGTAACGATGGTCTGATTGAACTCCCGCTCCAGACGCTCCTGGACAATTTCCATGTGAAGCAAGCCCAAGAAGCCACATCGGAACCCAAAGCCCAAGGCACTGGACGTCTCAGCTTCGTAGCTGATGGCAGCGTCGTTGAGCGTGAGCTTGCCGAGCGCTTCACGCAAGTCCTCGAAGTCATCGGACTCAGCAGGGTAGATGCCGCTGAATACCATCGGCTTTACTTCCTTGAAGCCGTCGATCGGCGATTCGCACGGATTGCTCGCCAGCGTGACCGTATCGCCCACCTTGGTGTCGGTCAGGGCTTTGATCGCAGCGGTGAAGTATCCTACGTTGCCAGCCTCGAGCACCTTTGTGCGCTCGCGCTTCATGTACAGGATGCCAACTTCATCTACCTCGTAGGCCTGATTGGTGTTCCAGAAGCGAATCTTGTCACGCTCCTTTAGTACGCCGTCGAAGACGCGCACGTTGACCACTACGCCGCGGTAGGGATCAAAAATCGAGTCGTAGATCAGGGCCCGAAGTGGCTTGGTAGGGTCTCCGGTAGGGGGCGGTACGCGCTCGACCACCGCTTCGAGAATCTCGTCGATGCCAATACCGGCCTTTGCCGACGCTAGAATCAGATCCTCCTCCTTACATCCCAGCAGATCAATCACTTGCTGTTTGACCGTCTCCACCGTTGTCTGGGCAGCCGGAAGATCAATCTTGTTGATCACCGGAATGATTTCCAGTCCCTGATCAATAGCCATGAAGAGGTTCGAGATCGTCTGCGCTTCCACGCCCTGAGTAGCATCTACAACAAGCAAGGCACCTTCACAGGCACTCAGTGATCGCGAGACCTCGTAGGAAAAGTCTACGTGGCCGGGCGTGTCGATGAGGTTCAGTTTATACACTTCGCCATCCTGGGCCTTGTAGTCCATTTGGATAGCGTGGAGCTTGATCGTGATACCCCGCTCTTGTTCAAGCGGGTTGTCGTCGAGGATCTGGTTGTAGACCATCTCCCGCTGCGTAACGCGGCCAGTTCGCTCAAGTAGGCGATCGGCCAGGGTGGACTTCCCGTGGTCGATGTGGGCGATGATGCTGAAGTTTCTGAAGTGTTTCATGGGCTGCAAAGATACGGAGCAGAAGGGCAGGTAAGGGGCTCTCAGCAAGGGGGAAACTGACTGGTCGGTCGGCTTTAAATGGATGATGCCTATGTTTGCACACAACAAGTCACCGTTTCTTCATCTTACTCCGAGAATGCCCCATGCATCCCGACTTCTCAGCGCTGTTTGCCGGAATCGACGCCAAGGACCACCAGCTGTTTGGCACCTTTCTCACAGACGACGCCCAGTTCCGCTTTGCAAACTTTCCTCCAATCGTGGGCAAGGATGCCATCGTATCCTTCCTTGAGGGATGGTTCCAGAGCATTGCAGCAATCAAGCATTCCAATCTTCATGTGCGGTACGGTGATGGATTTGCCCTAACAGAGGGAACGGTGACCTACACCCGACACAGTGGCTCGACGTTGGAGGTTCCCTTTGCCAACGTCTTCAACCTGGTAGACGGCAAGATCAAGGACTACCTCATTTACGTCGACAACTCTACGCTGTACACCGAAGAGTAACGAAAGCAGATACGAACGTCGGCGGTATCTTTGAACCATGAGTAAAGAGATAACTTCCCGTTCCGACGATTACTCCCAGTGGTACATCGACCTCGTTCGTAAAGCAGGGCTTGCTGACTATTCTGCCGTAAAAGGCTGCATGGTGATCAAGCCCTACGGCTTTGCCATCTGGGAAAACATGCGTGATACGCTGGATCGGATGTTTAAAGACACCGGTCACCAGAATGCGTACTTCCCGCTCTTCATACCCAAGAGCTTCCTGAGCAAGGAGGCTGCCCACGTAGAGGGCTTCGCCAAGGAATGCGCTGTGGTAACGCACTACCGACTCAAGAATGCCGAGGACGGATCTGGCGTGGTGGTGGACCCCGACGCAAAGCTGGAAGAAGAGCTGATTGTTCGCCCCACAAGCGAGACCATCATCTGGAACACCTATGCCGGTTGGATCCAGTCGTATCGCGACTTACCGCTCCTGATCAATCAGTGGGCCAACGTTGTGCGCTGGGAAATGCGCACGCGACTGTTCTTGCGTACGGCAGAGTTCCTGTGGCAGGAGGGTCATACGGCCCATGAAACCAAGGAAGAAGCCGTAGCCGAGGCACGGACCATGCTGGACGTGTATGCAGACTTTGCCGAACACTGGATGGCACTTCCGGTGGTGAAGGGTGTCAAGACAGCCAATGAGCGTTTTGCCGGTGCCGAGGACACCTACTGCATCGAGGCGCTCATGCAGGATGGCTGGGCTCTTCAAGCGGGAACGAGTCACTTCCTCGGTCAAAATTTTGCCAAGGCCTTCGACGTCCAGTTCTCCACGCGAGATAATACGCGCGAGTATGTGTGGGCCACGTCGTGGGGCGTGTCTACGCGATTGATGGGAGCGCTGGTGATGGCTCACTCGGACGACGAAGGTCTGGTGATTCCTCCGCGCCTTGCACCCATGCAGGTGGTGATTGTACCCATTCCCAAGCCCCTTCCCGAACTCGACGAGGCGGTACAGACGATCGCAGCAGACTTGCGCGCCCTGGGCATCCGGGTGAAGGTGGACAACGATGATCAGAATCGTCCTGGCTACAAGTTTGCCGAGTACGAGAAGCTGGGCGTTCCCGTGCGGCTGGGTGTGGGCAAGCGCGATCTCGATCAGGGCGTCATCGAAGTAGCGCGTCGCGACACCAAGGAAAAGCAGTCTGTTCCCATGGAGGGCTTGGCACAGCACGTGAAACAGCTCCTCGACGAGATTCAGCAGAACCTCTTCCAGAGGGCCTTGGCTTTCCGCGCAGAGCACACCACACGCGTTGATACGTGGGAGGAGTTCGTAGACGTGCTGGACAACAAGCGTGGATTCATCAGTGCCCACTGGGATGGCACACCGGAAACGGAACAGGAGATCAAGGAGCTTACCAAGGCTACGATCCGCTGCATCCCACTGGAATCGGAACACGGTGCCAGCGTCGAAGAGGGCCTCTGCATCCGTACGGGCAAACCCTCACGCCAACGCGTCCTGTTTGCTAGGGCGTACTAACGGGGGATGACTACTGATTGCCGCTGAACAGCATCATGCGCTGGCCATCGGGACTGGTGGCAATGGCGCTACCGGTGCGGCCTTCAGCGGTGATGGACTCCTGCGTGAGCACCACGCCACTTGCACGGAGAACGTCCAGCCGATCGGCCATGTTCTCAGCGAAGTACGTGAGCGACAGCGAAGGGATGTCGCGCTGATCGTGCACGCCAATGGTGAAGGTACCATCGGTCAGCAGCGCATAGTGGTAGGGGGCTCGCCCCTCTCGCTTGACGGCAAAACCAAGGCGCTCCCAAAAGATGAGTTCATCGGTGATGTCTCCGGACGTACCGATCGAGAGCTCGGTGAGTTTGCCACACATGGTGTTCGAATCGGCCAGGTGGGGACGCCAAGGTTCGCGCGACGTACTGCGCACCGCCAGATGCACGCCATTGGGGGATGCCAGGCGAATCTCGCTGATGCTCGGGCCATCAACTGTCACGCCAAGGCGTGAACCCAGTGCCTCCAGCGAATCCTTGAGAGAGCGCAGATCGGGGTGCTGAAACACCAGCGTTGGCGATGGCTGTGATCGCTTGGTGAGCGTGATGGTCACCTGACCATCCGACACCGTGATCATGGAGTCCGGACGTTCGTCCGCTTGAGGAACGGGAAGGAAGCCAACACGTGTCCACCACGCCAGCGACGTGATCACGTTAGCGCACGACAGCTCGACGCGCGTGGACGTACCGAGCAGTGTGGAAGTGTGTGCTTGTTGCTGTGCCTGAACAGATGTACCTGCTCCGAAGAGGAGAGCGGCGCAAGCAACGGGGGCGATGAAACGGGACAGTTTCATGGTAGAACCTCGTGTTCAAATAGACCACCGAGACCACCAAGTTGTGGCGGTGGTGTTACACCAATATGCTGGTAGGCAAGGGGAGTGGCAATACGGCCGCGCGGCGTGCGCTGCACAAAACCCTGTTGGATCAGAAAGGGCTCGTAGACTTCTTCGAGTGTGCCGGCATCTTCGCCAACGCTTACGGCAATAGTGCTGAGGCCGACTGGTCCACCGCCGAACTTCTCGATAATTGCGCGAATCACACGAGCATCCATTTCGTCCAGGCCGTACTGGTCTACATCCAGTGCTGCCAGTGCCATCTGTGCAATCGTCACGTCAATGAGGCCGGTGCCTCGCACCTCGGCAAAGTCGCGGGTACGTCGCAGCAACCGGTTGGCAATACGGGGCGTTCCTCGGGCGCGACGGGCAATCTCGGCAGCACCCTCGTTGTTGATGGCTGCGCCCAAAATCGCTGCCGAGCGTAACACCACGGCGGTGAGATCCTCGGCACTGTAGTAGTCCAGTCGGTTGCTGATGCCAAAGCGTGAGCGCAGTGGTGCGGTGAGCAATCCCTGGCGGGTAGTAGCACCAACTAGCGTAAACCGTGGAATCGACAGCTGCACCGATCGGGCTGCTGGTCCGGAATCAATCATGATGTCCAGGCGAAAGTCTTCCATGGCAGAGTACAGGTACTCCTCCACAACGGGCGACAGCCGATGGATCTCGTCGATGAACAGGATGCTACCTTCCTCAAGGCTGGTAAGCATGCCGGCAAGATCTCCGGGCTTCTCCAGTACGGGCCCGCTCGTAAGTGTCAACTTCGCGCCCATCTCATGGGCAATGATGTGCGATAGCGTGGTCTTGCCCAGCCCGGGTGGGCCGGTGAGCAACACGTGATCGAGAGCTTCCTGGCGTCGGCGTGCAGCTTCGATGAAGATGCGCAGGTTCTCAACGATCTTAGGTTGACCGGTAAACTCCGTAAACGACGGTGGGCGCAACGCTGCATCGGCATCGTCGTCCTGCCGATGGGTGCGAGTAGTATCGTTGCGTCGGTCCATCATCGGATGCTACCGTCCTCCTTGGTAGATGTTGCTTGCACCAACGGCAATCAGGCCGTCGTAACCACCGTAGTCCTGCATCGTGTAGTAGGCAAAGGCAATCCACGACGTGCTTGCCGAAGCTGTATTCCCCTCCCACTCCTCGTAGGAGAGTCGTTGTACGGTGTTCTGTTGCAAATCTACGCGTCCGGTGGCGTACAGATAATCGTGCATGCCGCGGCGTACCCACTGGCGCAATCGGTAGCGTCCCTGACGCTCGTCGAAGCGCATCATCCAGGCGGGGTCCGCTGTCCAGTTGTTAAACGAACCCACCACGAATACGTCGTCCAGTGATGGATAGCCGGGTGCCGGATCCAGAACAAACTCTAGAGGCACGTACTCATCGTAGGCCGTGGACACCATGGTGGTAACCAAGGCCCCGTCGTTGCTGCGTCGATCGAACATGCCATTCCGACGCTGATCAGATAACGGAAGTCGGACAGCTTCGCCGGTGTTGGGAAACATGGCAAGGTTGGTCAGATCCAGTACGCGATACTCGTTCTGGGCTGGAACCCGCGACAGTCGAAAGATCTTTGCGTTCGGGAAGAAGCCTCGCACGGCCGTACCTGCCTGGTCGCGGGTGACGTCCTCGCGGTACTTCGCCGACACCACGTAGGGCTCGGCCCAACGATGGTTTCGGTAGAACACGACGGTATGCTGGAATCCATCCAGCAAGCTCGTGCGTGGAGCATCCACAATCGCTTCAAGGGTGAGTGCTGTGGAGCTTACGCGCGCGGTGGGTTCGTAGAAATCCGTCATAAACTGCAACTGCAGGAAGGCTTGCTGGTCCACCACAAACACACGCGTCTCTGCCAAGAGACGGTCGCTGTCCATGTCATAGATCTTCACCTTCCAATTGCCTGAGAAACGAAGCTCCAGCTGCGGGTTCGGAATCTGGAGCTTGCCACGATAGGCGTAGTACCGTGCTCTCTGTGGAGCAGGGATCCAGTCGATGAGACTGGTGCGCTGCATCACACTGGTAAGGAATCCGTTACCATCCTCGGACCAATCGGCATTGCAGTGGACAATCTGGGCATAAACGTTCGGAATGATCGGTGCGGAGATGTCGAATTCGACTGTCGCAACGCTCGACCCAATGCCCGCGGCCGTAGAGTTGCCACTGAGAAGTACAATCGGCGGAGACAGCTCATTGGAACCGCCATAGGCGCGGATGTATCGCACAACGGTCTCATCGGGATTGAAGGCATCCGTCTCGGCATCCCCCTGCGCAGCAACCTCTACTGGCACGATCATGGACGTAACCAGGAGCAGGAGTGCTACCCAGCGGTTCATGGGTGCGTGCCTTCCATGGCCGCACGCGAGCGCAGACGCACTTCTCGACGCATCGCTGCCTGCTCGTATCTCCGACGCTCGTCGTCGGTCTCAGGAATGACTGGTGGGGCGGGAAGGGGCTTGCCGTACTGGTCGATGGCAACAAAGGTGAGGAAGGCGCTCGACGTGCGGGCACGGGAGTTATGCAGAGGGTCTTCGCGCTCCACGGTAACCTGCACTTCCATCGACGTACGAAAGGCTCTGGTGATCACTGCCTGGATATGTACCACGTGGCCAAGCTTGATCGGCTCGTGGAACGAAATCTCGTCCACCGAGGCCGTCACGCACACCTTGCCGGAATGGCGTTGTGCAGCCAGCGCAGCGGCAATGTCGATCCAGTGCATGAGACGACCACCCAAGAGGTTACCGAGTTGGTTCGTGTCGTTCGGAAGGACGAGTTCGGTCATGATGACCTGTGACTGTGAAGCTGGCTTGCCCGTCATGGTAGACTCCTTTCAAGTTCATCGACCTCTGCCGCCATGGTAGGGTCGGGCACGGTCGTACGATAGAAGGCAATCGCAGAGCGCGCCTCGTCGTACCGTGCCAAATCGTACAACACACGGATCTTCCTGACGATAGCCTCTTCGTAGTAGTGCGAATCGGGATACTCAGCAAGCACAAGATTGTAGTAGATCAGCGCAGACTTCCGGCTCTCGGTTTTTTGGTAATGCTCGGCTATCACCATGTAGCGCTCTGCTAGGCGGTCTCGAAGCGAGCGAATCCTCTCCAGTGAAACCAGTGCCAGGGAGTCGCGAGGGTAGATACTCTGAAACTCCGTGTACGCAGCAATAGCCTTCTGGGTGTAGTCCTGGTCCCGATCGGCGGGTAGGGCCAGCTCTTCGTAGCACGTGCCAATCTTGAAGGCACTCTCCTTCGCGCGCGGACTGGTGGGGAAGGAGCGTCGTACCACGCTGTAGTTGAAGGCCGCCAAGATAAACTCACCACGACGGTAGTTCACTTCAGCAACGTAGTACTGGGCATCGGCGGCAAACTGACTGGTCGGATACTGCAGTTTGATGATGTCGAACTTCGCCAAAGCGTCGATCCAGTCCCCATCGTTATAAGCCTCCATGGCCTCGGCGAAGATTTCCTCGACCGTACGACGGCGGTCTTGCGACTCTGTGCTAGCGCACGACACCGCGAGGACCATAAGTAGGCATGCGCCCACACCATAGAAAAAACGTTGCATCACGAGCAAAGATAGGGCCTGTCTAGTAGCCAAGGTTGGCCAGTTGGTTACGGTCGTTACGCCAATCGGAGCGAACCTTGACGAACAACTCCAGAAACACGGGTTGCTCGAGAAACTCTTCGATCTTTTCTCGGGCATCGATGCCGATCTGCTTGAGAGCTTCGCCGCCCTTGCCAATCAGGATGCCCTTCTGCGTGTCCCGCTCCACGGTGATATCGGCTGTGATGTGCCACTTGGCATCAGAGTGCTCAGCAAATTCAATCACCTGCACATCGGTAGCGTAGGGGATCTCGTCACGATAGCGATGGAAGATCGCTTCACGGATAAGCTCCGCCACAAAGAATCGCTGAGGTAGGGTGCTCAGGGAGTCGGGATCGTATTGGAACTCTCCTTCCGGAGCGAACTCGGCGAGGAGATCTACCAAGGCATCTACTTCGCGACCAGATTTGGCGCTCACCGCAATGGCTCGCGTATACAGCCCGGAGTGACGTGCCTCTTCCATGTACGGGAGCACGAGCTGCGGTTGTTTTACGGCATCCATTTTATTCAGCACAAGAATCACCGGAAGGTGCTCTTTCTCTACCAGGGGCCGGATCAGCGTTTCCATCAGCGGATCGCGGACCGTATCGTGCTCCATGACCGTTGTAACGTCAACCACCACACAAATCACATCACTCTCGGCAAGCGTATCGGATACGTAACCCATCATTGCCGACTGCATGCGGTAGCGTGGTTTGAGCACGCCCGGAGTGTCAACAAACACGAGTTGTGTTGCGTCCGTGGTATGGATGCCCAGCACACGCTTGCGCGTTGTTTGAGGCTTGGGAGTAACGATACTCAGGTGTTCGCCAAGGATGGCATTCAGGAGCGTGGACTTGCCTGCATTGGGTCTGCCGATAATGGCCACGCTAGCACATCGAGTTGGCGTTGGCTCGGTCATGCTTGCTCCAAGGCGAACGTTACTTCCGGATGCGAGGCTACCCAGGCGCGCTCACGGTCCAGGAGGTCGCGGACGGCGGGCTTAAGAAAGGAGTCGTCCTCGATCCCAATTTTTGCCAACGCACGGGCAAGAATCACAGCGGCGGCTTCGGCCGGCATCGAGCGATTGATCAGAATGAGTCGCTGGTCGCGAATCACACACGCTCCGCCACGGAAGGTTCCGGTTTCACGGCGTACGGTGTAGTCGGCAGCCTTTGCAACGTCCATCAGCGATTCGAGAATCTTGTCTGCTTTCATAGTCGGATGATAGGCCTAGCGGCGCTCCCAGTACAGACGGCCGCGCAACTCCTCCACCCAAGATTGCTCCATGCGCTGCTTCTTGGCATACATGGCCATCCGCTCGATGGTCTTGTAATCGGTGTCGAGGTTCGGGCGGTGTGCCGCAATGGTCTTCTTTCGGAACATGATGTGGTAGCCCGGCTTCGTTGGGTCGGCTGCATAGGGAAGGGGCTCGGATACATCGCCATCCTTCAGTGACTCAATCTGCTCGCGCATTGATGGCGGCAGTTCGCTTAGTGTAATCTCGCCCATGGCACCGCCAAAGCCCTTGGTCTCTTTCTCATCGGAGAACGAGCGCGCCAAGCTCTCGAATGATGTGCCAGCCGACACACTATCACGGAGTTCGTTGAGCGCCGCCCGAGCACGATCCCGATCGTCGTCGGACTGGCCTACCTTGATCAGGATATGACGTGAGTTGATGGCTGTGGCCGTCTTGTCGATCAGTTGGATGATGTGCCAGCCAAACGGCGACTCTACGGGCTGAGAAATCTCGTTCGGATTCAGCGCAAAGGCAGCAGCTTCGAAGGTGGGTACAAACTTCCCTTTCTCCACGAAGCCCAGGTCGCCTCCGGCTGCAGCAGAACCCGGATCAGCGCTGTAGCGTCGAGCAAAATCCGAAAATGAACCGCCAGCCAAGAGCGAATCCCGAATACGCAAGGCCAGATTGTAGGCCTCGCGCTGCTGGTCGTCGGACGCCGTGACGTACCGTACAATGTGGTACAGTTCTACCCGCTCCGGTGCCACAGGAATGGAATCCTTGAATTCAGCATAGAACTCCTCCACATCTCGGCGCGACACCTTAACGTCGCCGAGCTCTTTCTGGCGCATCTTTTCAACCAGCAGTTGTTTGCGGATCTCATCGCGGAAGTCGCGCTTGATGCGCGACATCGACATTCCGTAGAGGTCTTCAATGCGCTTTTCTGACCCGAACTGCTGGACAAGCATCTGAATCTGCATGTCCATGCGCTGGGTGATCTCGTCCTCCGTGACCTTGATGAGGGTATCCTCGAGGGCGGCTGCCATGATCAATCGCTCGTTGATGAGCTGATCAAGGATGAACGTCCGTGCTTCAGCATCCGACATACTGGCGTTGGGGTTCCGCTGCTTCAGCATGGCCAGCTGCCCCTCCACATCGCTCTGTAGGATGATTTCTGGCCCCACAATGGCCAGAATCCGCTCCATTGAATTTCCGACCTGCGCCTGTGCGTGCACACAGGAGGCCAGTACGGCTGCTACGAGTAGGAGGATGCGCATCGATACGTGTGCCACTACTTCTTCTTTCGAGCGGTGGACTTCCAGATAGCGTCGATCGCCGTCCAGTTCATCGTGACGGGATGCCGCGTGCGAACACGATCCAGCCATGTGGCGGTGAGTGATTGCTGCAGAGCGTCTTGGTAGGCAGTGGCCAGTTCGGGAAGTGCTTCTTCAAATGTTTTCTGGCGAGGGGCTACCACGCGTTCCAGCTTCACGAACATCCATCCACGTTCATCCTTCACCGGGCCGATCCACGACCCCTCAGCTACGGGACGCTCCGTGGAGCGCTCCTCGATGGCACGCGCTGCACTGCTCGTGCGGGGCGAGACCGTCCCCAGCGAGCCGTTCTTCTCTCGCATCCCTGCGCGCTGAGTGGAAGCACCGGCCAGACTGGTAAAGTCCTCGCCGGCCTTGAGGCGCTGCGAGATGCTGGCAGAAGCCGAATCCGATAGCACAAAGATCTCACGGAGCGTGTAGCGCTGCTCGGTCATCCACCGCGACCGCGTGGAGTCGAAGAACACCCGAGCGTCGGTCGTATCGAACTTGAGCTTGCTCCACACTTCCTGCTCCTCCACCTTGAACAGCAAGATGCCGTCGTTAAACTCGCGCACAAGGGCGGCGAAGTCCTCGTACTGCTGCTCGAGGTTGGCCGTTGCCTGTTGGAGGACCACAGGGTCCACAATCTTGGTCATGGCGCGCTCGAAGCCAGCGCGATTGAGGGAGTAGCCTCGCATGTCGGAACGGAGGCGTAGCGAATCGGCAAAGCCCCCTACGGTGATCTCACCTGTGGGCAGCAGATACAGGGCCTGCGTCGCCAGCGAGGTAGGAATGTCCTTCCACCAGCTGGTATCAGACGAGTTCTTCGTGGTGTCGATGGCACGCAGCAGAGCCTCGCGAGAGGCGTCTACCCAGCGGAAGCCACCAGCGATCTTCAGAGAGTCGTACAGCGCGCGCTTATCCTCCTCGAAGTACAGGCGGCGGTAGCTCCGCTTGGCGTTATCGCGTTCCATGATGGGATCTGGCAGACGCGTAGAATCGCGGATGATGATGTGCACGCCGAATGGTGTATACACCCGACCAGAGATCTTGCCATCCTGCAAGGCGAACAGGGCTTCTTCGAAGGCCGGTGCCAATCGGGCATTGTTCGACTCCATACCTCCGGAGCGCGAGTAGGGCGAGCCCAGATATCCACCCTTAGGTGCAGAAACGTTGTCGTCGCTGAAGGCGGTTGCCAGCTCGCCGAAGCGCTGAGATGCGTCCTTGGCGTTCCGCAGGACGGCAATCAGCGAGTCGGCCAGCCGATCGCTAGCGATGCTGTCCCGACCGTCCTTCTTCTGCAGGAGGATGTGGCGAAACTTCACGACGGCACGGGGCTGGCGGTCTAAGACCGTTACCACAAAGTACCCAAATCGCGTTTCGACCGGCATTGCGCTGTGGGTGCCCACCTTCAAACCGTAGGCCTCATCTTCGACGGCTTTGATAATCGAGCCTCCGGAGATCCACGGGAGCGCTCCGCCGTTCTGACCTGTTTCTCGGTCGTCGGACGAGTCACGCGCAATGGCTGCGAAGTCGGCACCCTTGCCCAGAGCGGCAATCACGGCACGGGCTTTGGCCAGACTGGCAGCAGTATCCCACGTGGTGCGGCCCGGCAGCTGCACGGCGCACAGGATGATGCCGATCTTCAGTTCCTGCGTACGGCGTTTGGCCAGTTCGTCGATGCGGGCATCGGCAAAGGCCTTGTCGAAGTACCACGTTTCACTCAGGAGCTTGCGGTTGGAGGCGATGTCGTCGATGACCGCCTGTTCCTTGTCGATACCCCGATCGCGCGCATCGGCCACTTTCAGGCGGTAGTTGGCATAGAGCGTGATGAAGTCCAGGGCCGTATCGCGGGCAATCGAGGAGAACGGCGTGTCGCGTCGTGTAAGGTTCTTCTGGTAGGCGCGCTCAACGTCGCGGTAGAGGATCTGTTCGCTCCCCACGGTTGCAACCACCGTAGTGGGGGCAACAGCCTTGGTAGCCTTCCGCATACCTTTCTGACTGTACAGCAGCGAGCCATTGGCAAGAAGACAGATCATCACCAGCAGGGCGGTGCGAGTTGATAGGCGCATACGGTCAAACATCCAACTAGTGGTCAAACGACATACAGGGTGCAAAAATAGCTGATTGTGGTGGGTTATTCGGCCAGGAAGTCCAGCCCAACCTTCCACACATCACCGGCACCGAGCGTCATCACAAGGTCGCCAGGCTGTGTCAGGGTCCGCACGAGGTGCGTAGCGTCGGACAACGACGCTGCATAGTGTACATCGGGATGATCCGCAGCGCGGGCCGCCGTAGCGATCAGTTCACCCGTGACGCCCTTGATCGGCTGCTCTCGGGCGGCGTAGATGTCCGTGACAATCAGAACGTCGGCATCGGAGAAGCACACGGCGAATTCTTCGATGAAGTCGCGCGTTCGCGTGTACGTGTGCGGTTGGAACACGGCAACGACCCGTCGGTGCCATCCCCGTTTTGCAGCAGCGAGGGCACTGCGCACCTCGGTCGGATGGTGGGCGTAGTCGTCGACGACCATGATGGTACTCCGCTCACCCTTGATGTCGAATCTCCGGTGTACTCCACTGAACGAGGCCAGCGCCGTAGCGATGTCGTCAACGGCGATGCCGCATTCTAGGGCAACGGCACAGGCGGCCAACGCATTACGTACGTTGTGCTCACCAGGCGTGTTGATCGTGATCGCGCCCAATGGTTCGCCGTGATACGTCAGGGTAAACTGTGATGACCGCTCGTGGAACGCACAGTCGATCCCGCGCACATCAGCCCCCTCTCGCAGTCCGTAGGTCACCAGCCGCCGGTGGATGGACGGAATGATATCCCGCACGCCAGCATCGTCCACACATACACAGGCGGTTCCGTAGAACGGTACCTTGTTGGTGAACTCCACAAAGGCACCCTTGATATCGTCGAGGTCGCTGTAGATATCCAGGTGGTCGGCCTCGACGTTCGTAATCACGGCGATCGTAGGGAGTAACTGCAGAAAGGACCGGTCGTACTCGTCGGCTTCAAGAACGATCCAGTCGCCCCTTCCCAGCCGGGCATTCGATCCTCCCAGTCCCTTGAGGCGTCCACCAACGATGACCGTTGGATCAAGCCCGGCCTGCATCATCACCAAGCCACAGAGCGATGTGGTGGTGGTCTTGCCATGGGTGCCGGCAATGGCCAGGGTGTACTTCAATCGCGAGACTTCGGAGAGCATTTCGGCTCGGCGGATCACCGGCAGGTGACGTTCGAGTGCAGCGGCAGTCTCTGGATTGGTGGCAGGATCCACCGCACTGGAGTACACCACAACCTCGGCGTTCGTGATGTTGTCGGCGTGGTGCCCAAGCATAATCCGCACACCCAAGCGCTCGAGATGGTCGGTGTTCTCGCTGCGCTGGAGATCCGAGCCCGACACGGCGAATCCCTGCGAAACCAGAATCTCGGCGATGCCCGACATGCCAATGCCGCCGATGCCAACGAAATGAACCGGGCCGACGTCGAAGGGGAGAGACTTGCGCATGAATGTCCTACTTTCGACTGGCCGCCCGAAACGACGAAGCCCTCTTCCACGCCAGCCGAATGCTGGCAACCTTACAAAGCGACACTATCAATCGACCTTCAAACGACCTGCAATCCACTCTCGCGGGGTCATCTCCGCGCCAAACGCCACCAGACGCACATCATTACGAGCAACT
>JAURGP010000030.1 GCA_030833725.1 Candidatus Kapaibacterium sp.
CGCCATCGTCGCATAGGCGGCGTCGGCGGCCGCCGCGCCCAGCCCGGATGCGAAGCCGACCGCCGCGCCTCCCGACAGTGTGCGCCGGATCTTCGACGTGAAGGGGCGTCCGGCCGACAATCCCGTGATTGTGCATGTGCGATCGATCGAAGACGCACGAGAGCTGGCCGAGGTACCACCTCTTGCCGAACGACTGGCAGCTGCATATTGGCCTGGTCCTCTGACGATCGTTCTGCCGGCGCGCCCCATCGTGCCAGATGTGGTCACGGCCGGACGAGATACCGTGGCAGTGCGAGCGCCCAACCACCCTGTGTTCCAGAGCATCCTCGAACGACTCGGAGAGCCCCTTGCAGCCCCCAGTGCAAACCCCTCGGGAACACCCAGCCCGACATGTGCTGAACATGTGCTGTCGGATTATCATGGAGCGGTCCCAGTGGTGGACGGGGGGGCGTGTACGATCGGCGTGGAGTCCACCGTGGTGCAACCACTGCACGATTGTGTTGTCCTGCTACGTCCTGGAAGTGTCTCGCGCGAGGATCTGGCAGCCATTGTGGATGTTCCTATCGTGATGCCCTCTGCTGCGCAGGTAGGCGCATCGCCGGGAACACGGTATCGTCACTACGCACCGCGTGCATGTGTCCGGGTGTTTGAGCGGGAGTCGGATGTGCGCACGGCCTGTGGCAGGGCCAGTGGTAGGAATTCGTGTGTTGTACTATCGCGTCTGCCCATCGAGGGGGTCCGTGACGTGCGGTTCATGAGCCGAGCAACCCTGTACGATGAACTTCGCCGTGCTGATCACTTGGGAGTGGATGAAATTCTTGTACATTGTGATGGCGACGTCCGTGCCGACGAGGCATGGATGGATCGACTGTTGCGAGCTGCAAGTACCACGGAAACGCTACCGGAGCCATGATCGAGCAAACTGTACGAGTGGTCAATCGTGCCGGCCTACACACGCGTCCTGCCGCGATGGTGGTGAAGCTGGCTTCGGCCTTTGTGAGTGATATCTACCTCGTACGCGATGGCTTTCAGATCAATGCTAAGAGCATTATTGGTGTCATGACACTGGCTGCCGAGCAGGGTAGCACGCTGGGACTTCTTGTGGAGGGTCCGGATGAGGCTCAGGCAAGTGCAGCCCTCGTTGAGCTGTTTGCAGGTGGGTTCGATGAATCCTGACTCGACATCAGCCCCCGCCAGCGGCGAAGAGCGAGTGCTTCGGGGTGTAGCAGCTGCGCCGGGCATCGCTATTGGACGCGCCTTCATCCTGGACCACGGGTCTTCCGTGCGAGAGTCGGTGACGGTTTCGGTTCATCACGTTGCCGACGAGATCGCTCGCTTTCACGGTGCACTCGAGGCAGTGCTGGAGGCGTTGCATCGGGCTTCTGATCTGGCGGCCCGCCAGTCTACAACGGCCATGGCCATCATCGAGACCTACACGATGATGGTGCGCGATCCGACCATGTCCGATAGCGTCCTCCAGCGAATCGAGCGCGGGGTGTCGGCCGAGGCCGCTGTTGCCCAGGAATTCGACATGCATAAAACCGCCCTGCTGCGCACACAGAACGAACTCATGCGCAGTAGAGTTCAGGACATTGACACTATCAAGGAGCAGATCATCGGAGCGTTACGTAATCGCACGCTTCACCATGCTGCCGGCTATGATAGCATCGTTGTAGCCCCAAACGTCACGCCACAGGACATGCTCTTGTTCCAGCAAACGCAAACGCTGGGATATGTCACCGAAGTTGGGGGCATCAACTCGCATACCTGTATTCTGGCGCGCGACCTGAACTATCCTGCCGTGGTGGGAATTGGTACGGCTACGCAACTCATTCCGCAGGATGCCAACATCATCGTGGATGGATACTCCGGCACCGTGGTGGTGCATCCCACGCCCGAGACGCTCGAACACTACCGTCAAAAGCAGATTCGTGCCGAAGAGTACCGCGAGAAACTTGGCGCTCTCGTTCAGAAGGAGTCCACGACCACCGATGGTGTTCGCATTCAGCTGCTGGCCAATGTAGACGAGCCGGATCATGTGGATGCGGCATTAATGACGGGAGCTGAGGGGATCGGTCTTGTACGAAGCGAAACGATGCTGATGCACTTCGGACGCTACCCCACGGAGGATGAACAGGTTGCCTGGTACCGCGACATAGCCGAACGGATGTATCCTCACCCGGTGACGATTCGAGCGTTTGACGTAGGAGGCGATAAGTTCCGACAGGGCATTCCCCACCACGAAGAAAATCCTGCACTGGGCCTGCGTGGTATCCGCTTCCTCCTGCACCGCAGCGACCTGTTCGAGCAGCAGGTGCTGGCGATTCTACGGGCATCCGTTCACCGGAACATCCGTCTTCTGCTTCCCATGATCTCCACGTTGGAGGAGGTGGCAGCGGCACGTAGCGTGATTGCAGCCGCCCAGCAGACGCTGCACCGTCGAGGACTTCCATTCGATGAGCAGTTGGCAGTTGGAGTGATGATCGAAACCCCCGCATCAGCGATGATGGCAGATGCATTTGCCGAGGTTGCCGACTTCCTTAGTATCGGCACCAACGATCTGGCCCAGTATGCACTGGCAGCCGACCGCACCAACGACATGGTTGCCGACCTCTACGATGCCTTCCATCCGGCGGTCCTGCGAATGCTCGTGATGGTGGTGGAGTCGGCCAGGAAGTTCCATCGCCGGGTGAGTGTGTGCGGAGAACTTGCCGGCCATGCAGCCGCCACAGAGCTGCTCATTGGTCTTGGGATATCTGAGTTGAGTGTTGCCCCACGGCTGCTGCTGGAGGTCAAACAGAGAGTGCTGGCTTGTTCGCACGCACAGTGTGCACAGATGGTTCGGGAGCTTGGCTCCTGCAAGACCACCAGCGAGGTGTACCATGTTCTTCGTACGATGGTGCCGACTTCATGACCATCCTGCGGATGTTTCTGCTAACGTGTAGCGTGCTCTGTACAGGTGGTACCTGGACATGGGCACAATTGTCTTCGACACCAGTGGATTCCCTGCTCGACAGCGAGGGACTTCCTCGATTCATTCGGTCTGTCCATGTAGACCGGAGCGATGTGTTCGACCCTCGTCATCAAGACTGGTTCTTTGGTGCTGCCGTTCTGAATGCCCTGCATGTTATGACGCGTGAGTACATCGTGACCGATGAACTCCTGTTCCACCCTGGTGATGAGGTTGATCCGGATCAGCTGTTGGAAACCGAGCGCGTGCTGCGCACGAGTCGGCTGTTCAGTTCTGTACGCGTGCAGCCGGTGCTTGTGGGGGAGGACTCGGTAGATATCCATGTTCAAACCCAGGATCAGTGGTCGCTGCGCCCAGATCTGCTGTTTGGTACTGGTGGTGGCGTTACGAACATCGGCTTGAGGGTTTCTGAGTTGAACTTGTTCGGCACAGGCACGAATGTGATGGTCCAGGGCCTGTACCGAACGGAAAACAGTATCGGTTGGGAGGGGGCGGTACAGATTTCGCAGCGACGCCTGTTCCGTACCCAACTCGATGCTACGCTGCGCGTGCAGGCCACCCGGTTCCGCACGGACCAGCTCCTCGAGATCGGTCAGCCGTATCGCAATCTGACCACACCGTGGGCGTTTTCTCTGAGAGCCGACAATGCCTTCGGAAGTGATTTTGCCTATCGTCCGACAGGTACGGAACTCCTGCCCTTCCATCAGCGGGAGATCCGAGGATGGCTCTCGCAGGCCTACGGCAGTCCAGATCGTCTGTTCATGAGCGCCTCCGTTAGACTTTCTGACGTGCAGCGCGCGATTCCAGAGTCGCGACAAGCATTCGACAACTCCGGCCACGTGCTGGTGGGATTCGGCTCGATCCGACAGGAGTTTGCGCGCAGTGCATTTCTTGATGGCTACGAAACCGAGGATGTCATGGAAGGGGGCTGGGGAGCGGTTACCATTGGTCGTGTGTTTGCTTCGGCACCTGGAGGACAGCAGATGTGGTACGTCGGTGGCACCGGCGAACAGAGCTGGTTCCCCTCTGATAACCTCTACCTCTTTGGTAGTGTGTCGGCAGGTTCAGGTTTTGCGCAAGGGGCTCAGGCACGCTACACCTACCTTGAAGTACAGGGGTTGAGTCATTGGCGGCTCTCCGATCATGTTGTTCTTGCAGCACGCGTGCGCACGCAAACGTCGTGGAACTGGAATGCCTACCGCCAGCTGGTCCTGGACTTCGAGTCCGGTCTTCGCGGCTACAATGCAAATGCCTTGGCTGGTGATAACCGAGCCGTCGCAAATGTGGAGTGGCGGTGGTTCCCACAGTGGCGCTGGTGGGTGCTGGGTTTTAGTGCGGCAGCATTCTACGACGTTGGTACGGTGTGGAATCAGGGCGACCCTCTGCATCGAACACGGTTGCGCTCCGCCATTGGACTAGGATTCCGTCTTCACAACCTGAAGGCTTCCGGAGGAGATGCTATCTTTCGTTTTGACTTCGCCTATAACCTCGAGGACAACTCTTTTTCCGGGTTGATTTTCAGCACCAATCAGTTGTTCAGCGCCTTTGCACGTCATCAGTATCGCGCTCCCGACCTTCTGGGATATGATCTGGATGTGCGTTAACACCTTGCCACACTGGAACCACCATGCAGCTCGCCCCCTACATCGACCATACCCTCCTGAAGCCCGACTCTACCGAACAACAAATGATTACGCTGTGCACCGAGGCTGCCGAACACGGATTTGCCAGCGTGTGTATTCTACCGTGGCACGTGGCGACCGCTGCACAGGTGCTGGCCGAAATGCTGACTGAATCGCTGACTGAACCGACGGTTCCGGTGTGTACCGTCGTAGGGTTTCCCTTGGGTGCATCAACAACGCACGTCAAGGTGGCTGAAACGGCACGGGCAATCGCCGATGGAGCAACGGAGATTGATATGGTGATCAGCATCACGGCACTCAAGAGTGGACATTATCAACAGGTACTGGATGATGTGCGGGCGGTGACAGAGGCTGCCCATGGAGAAAACGCTCTGGTCAAGGTGATCATCGAGTCGTGTCTGCTGACGCATGATGAAAAGGTGCGGATGTGCGAGATCGTATCAACTGCCGGTGCCGACTTCATCAAGACGTCAACAGGTTTCTCGACGGGAGGAGCCACGCTGGATGATGTAGCGCTGCTGCGTCGTCACGTAGCCAACCATGTGAAGGTTAAGGCCTCCGGTGGTATTCGCGACCGCCAAACGGCACTCGACATGATCGCTGCCGGTGCAGAGCGTCTCGGTACGAGTTCCGGCGTAGCAATCGTTGCGGGGTAGGGGGCATAGCCAGGGAGTTGCAAACGTGTGTCGCAACACGTATGTTTGTGTGTTCCAACACGCTTTTTTTGTGACACACTGAGAAGGAGATTGCCATGGCTACATGGAATATCGACCCGATGCACTCCACGATTGAGTTCAAGGTCAAGCACCTGATGATTACCACGGTCACGGGAAAGTTCGACAGCTTCACGGCTACTGTTGAAACTTCCGATGACACGTTTGCCAATGCTGCCGTGTCGTTTCAAGCTGATGTGAACTCCATCTCGACAGGGATTGCTGACCGCGATGCACACCTGAAGAGCGACGACTTCTTCAACGCAGAAAGCTTCCCTACGCTGAACTTCACCGGCACGTCCATGACGTCCACCGGAACGGACACGTTTGTACTCGAGGGCGACCTTACGATTCGTGACATCACCAAGCGCGTATCGTTGAACGTTGAGTTCGGCGGTGTAATGGTGGATCCCTACGGAAACACGAAGGCTGGCTTTGAAGCCACCGGCGTGATCAAGCGCAAGGAGTTTGGTTTGGCGTGGGATGCCGTGACCGAAGCTGGAGGTATCGTTGTGTCGGACGACGTGCGCCTGTCGCTGAACGTTCAACTCATGAAGGTGGCCTAATCATGGAGGTACGTGCGGTTGAATTGATCACAACGCCTCTGCATACGTCCGTAGGACCATTCTCGGTTGCACAACCGCTGCCGACTCATGCGTTGCGCTACGCTGATCCGTTCCTGCTGCTGCATCACGCAGGGCCGCACACCTTTCCTCCTGGGTCCGAGGGAGCCAAGATCGAGGCCCATCCTCACCGTGGATTCGAACCGGTAACCTTTGTCTTCCAAGGGAGTGTGCTGCACCGCGACTCCCTTGGGAACCAAGGAGTGATCGGAGCCGGTGAGGTACAGTGGATTACATCGGGATCAGGCATTGTGCACGAAGAAGGGCCAACGCCGCAGATGGCCCGCGACGGAGGCACGGTAGAGCTCATCCAGCTCTGGGTGAACCTACCGGCGCAGCGGAAGATGATGCGGCCAGCCTATCAAGAACTGCGCACAGACGCCATCCCATCGGTGCAGAGCGCTGGTGGCGCCGTCACGCTGCACGTGGTCTCGGGTGAGTTGCACGGTGTGCGTGGCCCAGCCATCACACAGTCTACCGTGATCACGGCGATGGGTACGATGCAGGCTGGCGGACGTGGTGTTGTGGATGTACCGCCGGTTCCCACCGTGGTGCTCTATGTGCTGAGCGGTCGTGTTCGGGTGAACCATACACACGTCGTTGAAGGCCAACGGCTGGTGATGTTCGGTACAACCGGCACCGGCTTCCACGTAGACGTTGAGGAGTCGGGATCGATGCTGCTGCTGGCTGGTGAGCCCCTCAACGAGCCAATGGTCCAGTACGGACCGTTTGTCATGAACACGGAAGAGGAGATCCGCGAGGCATTTCGTGATGTGGCACGCGGCGCCTTCGGAACGCTATAGCGACGGCGTGTCGCTCAGCTGCAACCCTTCGCTTCGCTGCAGCGTGTAGTCGATTTCCCAATCGCTCTTGAACAACAGCACGCTCCTACCTTGCTCGTCCAGCACGGTGGGCACAGCGTTACTGGGCGTGCCATTGCCAACCACCCACCGCGTTCGCGTATATGGGAGGCGCTCCAGGCGAATGCGCTCGTTGTACTCGTGTTCCATCCGCCAGGCAAACAACTCTAGCTGGAGTTCGCCAATAACGCCGATGAAGGGGGCGGGATTACCGTCGGCCTCGGCAAAAATTTGGACGACGCCTTCCTGACGAAGCTGTTCGATGCCCTTACGGAATCCCTTGGAGAATGAGCCTTGTGCCGGCCACACCTTCGCATAGAGTTCCGGCGCAAACCGAGGGAAGGCCTTCATCTGCAGATCGGCACCCGATGTGAGGGTGTCGCCTACCTGAAACAGACCGGGATTTGTCAAGCCAATCACATCACCGGGGAAGGCCTCGTCAAGAATCTGTCGATCCTGTCCGAAGATCTCGAACGGATAGTTCAGCTTGGTATCCTTGCCACTCCGCGGGTGGAAGGCTGTCATCCCACGTTCAAACCTGCCGGAAACGATGCGCAGGTAGGATACGCGGTCCCGGTGGGCCTTGTTCATGTTGGCCTGGACCTTGTACACAAAGCCTACGAAGCTGTCATTGGCGGGCTCTTGCACCACATCCGAACCCGTTGGCGAGGTAAAGCTGAAGGCCTGAGGTGTTGGTGCCAGATCAATCAGCTGTTGGAGGAAGTGCTCTACGCCGAAGTTCGTGATCGCCGAACCCCAGTACACCGGTGTGCAGTCTTCCCGGATGTAGGCCTCGCGGTCGAACGGTGGAATCACGTGTTCAACGAACTCAAGATCCTCGAGTAAGCGATCGTGAGCGGCCTCGCCAATCTGCCGACGTAACTCCGTGCCCCGCACGTCACCCACGGAAACCGGAGCTTTGTGACGGTTCCCTACGGTGCGCTCAAACTCCAGAAAGTCATGCGACTCGCGGTCGTAGATACCGCGGAAATCCGATCCATCGCCAATCGGCCACGTCCGGGGAATAGCAGTGATGCCAAGCGTCTGTTCTACCTCGTCGAGCAGTTCGAGAGGGTTACGGGCTGGCCGGTCCAGCTTGTTCATGAACGTGGTGATGGGAATGCCACGATCTCGACACACCTTGAAGAGCTTGATGGTTTGCTCCTGCACCCCGCGGCCGGCATCAAGCAGCATGATCGCCGAGTCCACGGCCATCAGTGTGCGATAGGTATCCTCCGAGAAGTCCTGGTGACCCGGCGTGTCTAGGATGTTGAGCAGGACGTTCCCGTATCGCACGCGCATAGCGCTGGACGACACCGAGATGCCACGTTGCTGTTCGATCTCCATCCAGTCCGATGTGGTGGACGAGTGTTTTCCACCCGTGACGGCACCAGCCTCGTGGATGGCTCCGGAGTAGAGTAGAAGTTTTTCAGTTAAGGTGGTCTTGCCGGCGTCGGGGTGGCTGATGATGGCAACCGTTCGACGTCGCAGGATCTCGGATTCGATATCGGACATGGGTACGTTTACTCGGGACGTAATGGAGTCGTGACTGGGCGCGACTTCATCAGGGAAAACTGCAATCCCAACATGGCCCGGAACGATGACGCCGACCACGCATCGGTCACAACAAAGGATGTGAACAACGGTGCAAACTGAACCTCGGGAACCAAGCGGAGTGTGCGCTGCGTATTCAGAGGGAATCCGTATCGCGCACCAACAAAGATACCGAACTGCATCGTGTTCAACTGGGGGATGTCGCCGGCGGTTTCCTCCCTCACACCAGCACCGTTGGAAAAGTCGTACGGAATGGAAGGATCGAGGGTCGAGCGCTGCTCGTAGGTGCCCGACAGGACGGCCCCCAAGCGCAATCCTCCCAGAAGGCTGAATCCTTCGGCGATATGGTAGGCCACACCGGGTTCGAAACTTGCCATGCTCACCGAGGGCGTCACCTCGTGAGCAATGAAGGATGGCACAGGCTGATCATTAATGCGGACGGTGATGTCCTCACGCGCATCCATGGTCACGCGCGTTGTCTGGTAGACAATTCGGCCAAGAATGTCCAGCTTCGAACTGACGGGTAACTCCACAGACAGTCCTGCTACGGGGCCACCACCGCTACCACCGTCATATCCGGGGCAGCACGTGGGAACGTCAGGAACCACGAAACCCGAAGCCGTATGTAGGTCCACACTATAGCCCGCCATACCACCTACGGTGATCAAGCGCTCGCTGATCATGACCGGTGGTGGAGGAGCTGGTTTCTCCTCGGGGGCTGGTGGTTTTGGTGCCCTTGGAGCAGGCTTGGGTTGTGTGAGGGTTTCCTGTGCTCGGACATCTACAACCGACGCACAGGCTAGCGTTACACAGGCAGCAAGGAGAATGCGCAGCTGATGTTTCATAGGGAAATGTCCTTATCGCTGGATGATGACCGGCATTCGGTACACCGAACCGCGGGCATTGATCGTGAGGAAATAGGTGCCACTGGACAGCGTCGACACATCGAGTGCTACAACGGCATTTCCATCGGCATTCGGGGTAAGCGCCCCATCGCGCACAACTTGACCGAGGTACGTTACGAGGGTCCACGATCCCGACTGCGAACCCAGACCACGCACATCAAGCGTCACCTGTTGCGATGCTGGCTGTGGGTAGACGCGAATGCTGAAGGCCTCAGCCTTCGGGTCGAGGAGTCGTGGTCCGTCAACAAGGCAGATATCGGTGATCGTCACACTACCATCCTCGCGCTGCACGGCCACGGTGGTGTCCTCCAACCACACAAACCGCGAAAGCGTCAGATCGGTGCGGACATCCGTACCCAACACAGCCGTCAGATCCAGCGTAGCAAGCGTACCAATGGAGTCGGTCCGTGTGCCGGTGATGGTAATTGTGCACGGAGCATACTGGCCTGCCACGAAGCAGTCTGGTGTGGAGCCCGTGCCAACAACAACCATGGGGTTGTACGTGATCTCGGCCTCCCATGTGCGGAGGTTGTTGGCATCCAGTCCGGCCGATGATGTTAGTCGTATGGGTACAGCGATGCGTTGGCCGACCGTGGCCGTCACGTCGTCGATGACCACGGTGGCAGAAGCATCAGGTGTACCGTCACACGTTCCAGTGAATACCGTGGCAACCTCCAGCACGCAGTCGCCGAGGGTGACAGCCGTGATCGTATCGTTGATGACGTCCGAGCAGACGATGCGGTAGTCCACCTCCAGAATCGACCCCGGAAGCAGGGCCTCAATCGCCGAGGGTCGAGTGGCAACCACGATGGCATTGGCACTGGCCAAGGCTCCTACAAACAGGGTGTCGGTGCCGCTGTTGACGTAGCGAATGGTGCCCGTAGCATCGCCGGTAAGAGCTCCCAGGTTCACCGCAGGTGTTTGTGCTGTGAGTGCCGGCGTGGTGCGAACACCTTCCACGCGAATCACGCGACGCACATCACACGGCTGGAACACCACGACCACCGAATCGATGAAGGCTCCGTCGGCTTGCGGCGTCCACGACAGGGTGAACGACTGTGGCTGCCCTGATTGCAGCGTAACGCCCGCTTGCAACGAGGTAGCCAGGCTGGATCCGATGTTCACCGAGGCCACCGTTCCACTGCCGGTGCCGTTGAAGGCAATGCTAAACTGCTGCGTGATGGTTGGTTCATCGGTGCACGTATTCAGTTCACCCATAGCAATGACGTCTGGCGTGGTATAGGCGATGCCGTTCTTCGAGCCGGTAATACTCAATGGGAGGGATACGTCGCACGGCTGTGCAGTTAGCACTGGAGCAAAGGAGAACGCGCCAGCAGCCGATGGACGAACCGTCACTCGTACGTCCTGAGTGCCTTGTGCAGAGATCGTGATGGGCCCAGCAGGGAAGAACACGACTTCTGGCAGAGCGGGGAGCGTCACTGTCACGTCTACTGAACCCGTGTTCGAGAGCGTGATCGTTGTGTCGCGCTCATCCTCGCAGCCTTCCAGCGTCCCCATGTCGATAGTTGTTGGGGCAGCCCAGATTCCCACGCTGGAACGCGCGCCACGCAGGGTGAGGCGCAGAGTGTCTTGGCAGTCGCCTGTGGTGTAGGCAAACCGTGCCACCTCAGAAAAGGCGCCGTCGGTCATGGGCTCGAACCGCACCGACACGCGGAGTGTCTCTCCGGGAGCTACCGTGGTAGGGGTCGTGGGGGCCACGATACTGAACGGACCGGCAACCACACCTGGTTCTACGACAAGGGGCTCGGTGCCTCCGTTACGGATCACGGTTGATGAGTCACGCACCAACGGCTCGCAGTTGACACCGGCACCAAAATCGATTGTTCCGGGAGCAATGGTAGCCGAGGCCTTGGCCTTCGTCACGGTGTACGGCAGGGTAAGGGTCCATGAACAGGGAGCACCACTCAGTGCAAAGGTGCCGTTGACGGTCCCCTCAGTGGTAGGAGAGATGCGGAGTCGTAGCACTCTGCTGGCACCGGCAGCAACCGACAGTGGTGGGTTCAGCGACGTTACCAGCTCTAGGCGTGGGTCATCGGCCGTAAACGTTGCTATGGTGATAGCATACGGCATGGGATTGGTGACCACCACAGAGTCGAAGCGCTCGCTCTCACAGGCACCCATCTCGCCAAAGTTCACCGGTGACGGCGCTGCAGTAGGCTGTGGGTTGATGATCGTCACAACGACCGTATCTACCGCCGTGCATCCCGCGGAGTCTGTGAGGATGACTTCATAACTCGACGTCGCTGGAGGATTCACGCTCGGAATCTGCAGCGTGTCATCGTTGATGTAGCTCGGTCCCGATGCCAGGCGACGCCACTTGAAGCGATAGGGGGCAAGCCCACTCGTAGGAGTTGCAGTGAGTGCAATGGGCTGGTTCAGACAGCCAGTGGTATCGGCCCCGGCGGATACAACAGGTACAGGCGACTGTGTCAACACCACCGTATCTCGGAACCGGCAGCCATTCACGTCCGTGCAGATCACCCAGTATGTGCCCGTATCCTGGGCAACGATGGTCCGCTGCGTTGCCCCCGTACTCCAGAGGTACTTGGCAAATCCATTTGGTGCAAGCAGCGTGCGTTGTGAACCGGGGCACAGTGCGGTTGGACCGTCCAACACGATCGAAATGGCCGTATCCGGGCAGTCGCTCCACACCGTCAGGTGGGTAACCATCATCACGGTGTCGGACTTGAGCGTATCGCCAATCTGGTAGGCACCCGGAGTGGTCGAAAACCGTAGCGACTGTACCAGCGAGGCCGTGGCGATGTAGGCGTTGTTGTCCACGTGGATACTCGTGATCTGGTCGAAGCCGAAGTCTGTGCTGGGAGGGGGCTGATTGGTATCACCCGGAGCAGGCATCGGGGGAAGATTCGGCTGCGGTTGCGCCCCATAGTAGGTGCAGTACAGCACCGATCGTGCATCCGGTGCCAGCTGAGCGAACCAGCCGTCGGTCAGCGGCCATTCATCATCGGCATAGGGTTCACTCTGGAAGGCGTTATTGGTTACGGGAAGGTCGGTCGACAGTTGCGTCCACCCACCGATCCACAATCGACCGGAAGCATCGAGCGAGATGGCATTGATCACGTCGTTCTGATTTCCACCGAAGTAGGAGGAGTAGGCCGTTTGGCCGTTGGCACTATTGAACCGTGCAATGAATCCGTCAAGGTTCCCTCTGATCGTACCTTGCAATGCATTCACGGTGGGCAGGTCGGTTCCGGAGGTATAGCCCACCACGAGAGGGTTGCCCTGAGCATCGATCGCCATGCCGCCGAGGTAATCGAAGTCGCTGGAACCGTAGTACGTAGCCCACGACCGCACGGGATTGTAGATCGTAGGTGTCGTGAACTTCACGAGGTAGAGGTCTCGGGCGCCGCGGAAGCTCGATCCATTGGTCACCGGCACACTGTCGCTCTGCGTAATACCAACGGCAACCACATCGCCAGTGGACGACAGGACAACGTCGTTGCCGAAGTCATCGTATTCACCTCCGTAGTAGCTCAGCCAGTCGTTGGTCCAGCGGTCCGTCGAGCCTGGCTTCAGGATCAGTCGGGAGACGAACATGTCGTACTGCCGGGTGTTGTTGGCAGGGTGGTGGGTATAGGGCTTGCCGTTAACGTCGTTCACCCGGGGACTTCTTGTAGAACCCACCATGGCAACGTGGGTGTTCGACACCGCGATGGCACGGACTTCGTCGTCCTCGCGTCCGTCCATGATCCAGCTGTCACCCCAAGCCCCTTGCGGAGTGAGTCGCATCACAAAGCCTGCTCTGCGGATGATCGTGTCGCCGAGCAAACCACCATGGGGGCCACTGCCGGCAAGGTCGAGATCGATCAAGGGGTGATCATTGCTATCGATCGAACCGCATACCCACGGATTACTGTTCGGATCTAGCACGAGATCGTAGATGAAGTCGGCACCGGAACTGCCGAGGTACGTATTCCACACAAACTGTCCGTCCCAGCTGAACTTGGCAATGTAGGCCTCGAGTCGAGCTCTTGGTGCACGCTGAAAGACCCCTACCGATCGAGGTAGGTTTCGCGCAACGGTCGACGCAGCAGTATAGACGTTGCCGGTGGGATCGATGGCCACCATCGGGCTGTTGAAGCTGCCGTTGCCAGCATAGTAGGTTGCCCACATCCGCTGCGGGTCGATCACGAGAGTCTTCGACCGATCGTACGTTCCAACGGAAAACTGCACGCTGGTGCCGTCCACCACGTAGGAAACCTCCACCGGCGTGCGTCCAGAGCCATCGGACTGTTGCGTCCATGCGATGGGCTTCGCCTCGCGAATGCCACAGATGGGCGTATTCATCCAGAGACTGCCATCCTCCTGCACGTGCAGGCCGGTTACGCCGGTGTAGGTCAGACGGATGGTCTCGGGCCGTGCTCCCGGATGCACGATGTAATCGACCTTTGGTCCTCGGTCGTTCACCGAGAGGTGCTGGTCGATGCCGGGATAGACGTCGCGATACACCAGTTTTCGGTAACGGACGGCAATACGTCCGTCGGCACTATCGCCCTGGAGGATGTACCGGCTCCAACCTTCCGACCGGACTCCCGGCTCCAGGCGAGCGCTGCGGTTTGATCCTACCAGCGTGATGTCGGCACGATACAGATCCACGCGTGGCATGCCGTCCTCTGTGCCCGTCTTGGACAACACCACGTGCATCCCGCCGGCATGGACGTACGTTGTGGACGAGCCGCCCACAAGCAACGCATCCACATGGCTGGCTGGTTGGCCATCGACGTAGGCAGCCTGACCGACGTTTGCGATGTAGGCAGGGGGCTCGCCAGGAGCAGAGCGCGATGGCGTTGTTCCGGCCCACAGTGGGGGAGCAACGCTCATCAGAGCAACGACCACAAGGGTCAAAAGGGACAGCGGAGAGGTTTGCATGTGCATTGTCCGTATCATTATGACGTTGGAACAGTCAAGATACAGCCAATGACGCAACTAGAAACCCTCTCCAGTCCGCAAGGACGAGCCTTGGTTCGCGATGTGTACCGCGAGCTTCGGTACGAGCGTGGTATGGGAGGCATTCAAGCCTTGACCACCACGTGGCAGCTCTGCACGCGAGAGACGGAACTTATCCGCCTGTGCAGCCGCGACGTGACGGTCCTGCATCCCTTGGGGCCATGGTCAGGTTCGTCGCTGTGGATGCAGGAAGTGGTCAACCGGTTCTTGTATCCTGCCATCAACGCCTTTGTCTATGCCGGAGCAGCTGTCCTGCTCGTGGCCGTAGGGCTTACGCGCATGGACGTAATCCGTCAGCCCTGGCTTGTGGTGGCCGGTATTGCCGTAGAGGCATTGCTGCTCATTGCCTTGTTTGTGGTCATGTACTTCACTCCACCGGAGGAGGCTGACGGCGCTGGCGATGGATCACTGGTTGGTAGTGGTTCGGAGGAGCTCCTTCGGGAACTGGGAGAGATCGGTCGAGACTACGCTGCCATGGCAGTCCAATTGGAGTCGATTTCCGGTACACTGGCCGACGTTGCCACCCAACAGCGCGAGTTGATTCAGGCCGTCCAGGCTTCGGTGGATGCGGCCGTAAGCGCCGTTGCCCCGAACGTAGAACTGCAGCGTTCGATGAAGGATACAGCAGACGCACTTCGCGACTTCGCCGCAGGTGTCAGCGTGCTGAGTGACCGTCTGCAGGAGGTTGAACGCCAGGAAGTGGAGCGGTTAGTGCGGAGCGAACTCGAACACATCCTGTCACGATCCATTCAGCAATCCCATGCAACGCCGCCGCCCACGTCGTAGGATCGAAATCTACTTCGTGCTCTACCTGGTGGCGCTGGTGCTGTTGATGCCGGACCGCCCGAGTCCGGAGTGGTCTACCGATTCGGCGCAGGAACAACGTGTCCGATTCGATCTGCGCCCCAACCGGTTGAAGCTATCGTGCGAACTGCAGCGCGATACCACAGGACAGATTCGACTGGTGCACGTCGACAGCGTAAACCTCGTGTACCTCTCCGGCGACGTGGACAACGTCACCGTGCGCGCTCGGATCGAAGATGATCGTACGGGGCAAGTCACCATGATTGAACCGTCACCGGCCGGAATGCCTGCGGGATCGTCCCTGTTTGAGCTCGTGCCACTGCCGGATCGCCAGACCGTTGCCTTCTACTGGCGTCCATACCTCGGACAGGTTGCCGACCATCGTTTTCGTGTTACCATTCTTGGTACGGGCCAGCCCGTTCGCTCTGGAAGTTCCAGCGATCGTGATGCTCGGGGGCTGAAGGTCACCGGTAGTACGCAGTTCGTTCTGGAAACAACGGTCCGTCAGCAAACGGTCGACATGGCAGTCCGAGGTACGGTCATCGACACGATTGTGATGGCAAACGCCACTACGCAGCCATCCACCACGATGGCATCAGACGTGCGCAGGGGGACGTTCTGGGTGGCACCAGCGTCGTTGACTATCCGAGCCACACCAGGCAGCGCCTGGACGAATCGCCTCACCTTTGGCGGTGCCGACCCCTTCCGGGATCTGAAGTCATTGCCCAAGGTGCGCGTTTCAATCCCTGGCGTGGTGGTTGAACGCCTCTTTGATTCACTGCAGCAGGCCGTCCTCTTGCGCGGTAGGATTCCGCTCAACGGTTCGTACGACGTAAGCATTGCTGCTGAGCGCGACGATGGAACGATTGCTGAAACCTCCTTCAGCGTCGAAGCTGTGAAGGTAGGTCGGCTGTCCCTCCCCTCGGCCATGTATGCCGGTGCCACCTATCTGCTGGCAACGCAGTTGCCCGATGTTCCTGGCGCGCGGCTCACCGTGCGCTTGAATAGCGAAGTCTTGGTGTCCAGTAGCGACCCTACTGTCCGGATTGCCGTTCCAGCATCGGCAGCCGGAGCAACGCTGGTTGTGGAGCGTACCGTAGGGGCCGATCGACTTGAAGCCCCTTCACAGATGGTGATTCAAGCGCTGCCCGCACCCGAGATCCGGGATGTGCGTACTGCTGCCGGAGGAGCAACGAAGCGTGTGGTGGTACTCTTCTACGGTGATCGGAACAACGATCGCCCATCACTCGAGCTGGTGCGCGGCAATGCTCTACCACCGCAAAAACTATACGGCAATCTGCGTGCTGCATCCCCCAACGACCCCAACGGGATGACGTGGATCGAGGAGTTCGATGTACGGCGTGCCCAACCGGATGCTCCGTTCAGCTTCGTGATTCGAGCGCGTAGCCCCCGAGGGGCGGTGTCGGCTACTTGGACCGAGCCCTAGCTCGACGGTAGGCACGGACGTTTTCGGCATGTGCCCGATCGTTGGACGCAAATCGATGGTTGCCGGAGGCATCGCCACGGGCAACAAAGTACAGGTAGTCGTGCACTTCCGGATGCCGTGCTGCACGAATGGCATCCTCGCCTGGATTGTTGATGGGGGTAGGGGGCAGACCAGTGTGCAGGTACGTATTCCACGGTGTGTCCACGGCAAGGTCACGGTAGAGAAGTCTACGGCGATCTCCCAGGCCGTACTGCACGGTCGGATCGGCTGCGAGGGTCATTCCACGCTTCAGTCGGTTGGTGTACACCCCAGCAATGCGCGGCATTTCAGCTGTGTTGACGGCTTCTGCCTGAACAATGCTAGCCAAGATCAGCTCTCGGTAGGACGGTACTGAATCCTGGTGGCGCTGCTGCCACTCGCGGGCCAAGCGATCACCCACTTCCGATGCATCCATGCGCCAGAAGAAATCATAGGTGTCAGGCATGAGGTATCCCTCCATGGTAGGAGACGTTTTCTGAGACAGACCGTAGCTGCTCAAGGTCTGGTCATCTTCGCACCATTGTACGAAGGCAGCGGAGTCCACTTCGATGCGGGTGGACAACAAACTGGCGATCTCCCGGTAGGTGAGTCCCTCCGGAATGGTTACGCGAACGGTGGGGCGGCTGCTACCGGAGAACAACCCCACGAGGACGTCCCACTGCGTACTGTGTGCTGGGAACCGATACCACCCTGCTTGCACCGTACGCTGGTGAACACGCGCAATCAGTCGGCCTGTGAGAGACACCAGGCGCGGCGTTGGGAAGGTACAAGCTTGATGCACGAGATCGATGCTGGAGCGCACCGAAGACTGGGGCGGAATGTAGACCGTTTGCTCGTCGGTATTTGCCGTGTGCAAACCAGTAAGTACACCAGCAACGGTCAGCATGAGGACGATGCCAACAGCTACCACTCCTCCAAACCAGGCCCACTTACGCATTCGACCCGTCGACAAGATCAGCCTGATACGAAGGATCCGTTCCCGTAACAACGTGCACGAAGATGTCGTGTAGCGAAGGCTGCACCACCTCAAACTTCATCACCTCTGCTTGTGGAAGGCAGCGTGCAAGGACGTCGTTGGTGGAGAGCGTCGGATCGGTAATGTGAAGGTCTATGGTTCGATGGTCGTGATGTTCTACCGTTGTGCCAGGAATGTGAAGCATCTCGTCGGGAACGGCGGTGCAGGTGAGTCGGATACGGTCCGAGCGGAATGCACTGCGAACATCTGTCAGCGATCCCTGGAGCATCACCTGTCCCCGGTGAATCAGCGCAAGGTCGTCACAGAGCTTCTCTACCTGATCCATCTGATGGGTCGAGAGCAAGATCGTAGCACCACGCTGCTGTAGTTGACGCACCGTGTCGATCAAGAGCTGGGCGTTCACCGGGTCGAGACCGCTAAACGGCTCGTCCAAGATCACCAGCTGTGGATCATGCATGATTGTGCTGATGAACTGGACCTTTTGCTGCATTCCCTTGGACAACTCCTGGACCTTCTTTCCCTCCCAACCGGCAGCATCCAGATGGCTGAGCCAGTGGGCTGCACGATCGCGAGCATCCTTTTCGGAGAGCCCCTTAAGCTGACCGAAGTAACACAACTGTTCGATGACGGTGAGCTTCTTGTACAGCCCTCTCTCCTCGGGGAGGTAGCCAATGTTCTCCATGGTACGCGTGCCTATCGGTTCGCCGTGCAGACGGATGGTGCCTTCATCAGGTTGGATGATGTTCGTAATCATCCGAATCAACGTGGACTTGCCAGCCCCATTGGGTCCGAGTAGGCCAAAGATGCGACCGGAGGCGGCCGTCAGGCTGATGTCTGCATTGGCAACGTGGCTACCGTAGCGCTTGGTAACGTGCTGAACTGTAAGCATGAAACGAAACTACGGTTCCCTTCGCGAATGGTTGCGACCGGCTTTCGTATTTTCGCAGCGGTACTCTTCGGAAGCGACCACTGTTGTGGCGCACGTTGATCCTATTCGTCCCACAGGAGTTGTGCATGCGATCGTTTGGCGAGGTTTGGAAATCCACGGTCTTTCAGAAGTGGATCATGGCCGTCACCGGCATTCTGCTTGTGCTCTTCCTCGTGGGGCACCTGTCGGGTAACCTGCTGATCTTCCTCGGTCCCGAGGCAATGAATAGCTACGCCCTCGGACTGAAAGAACTCTTGCACGGCGCCGGCATCTGGATTGCCAGAATCGGCTTGCTGGTGATGTTCTTCCTGCACATCCGTGCCGGCATCATCCTCTCAGCCCGCAATCGCGCATCGAAGGGTATCCGCAACGCAAAAACGGAGCCGCGGGCTTCATCAGTAGCATCTCGATCGATGATCTATACTGGTCTGCTGATTGTAGTGTACGTGCTCTATCACTTGGCACACTTCACGTGGGGTGCTGTCCATGCAGAGTACTACTCCTACATTGATGCGGCCGGACGACATGATGTGTACCGCATGGTGGTAGAGAGTTTCCAGCAGCCAACCATCGTGGTCGCCTACGTCGTTGCCATGATCGTTACCGGGCTGCACCTGAATCATGCCATCGCCAGTGCGTTTCAGACGCTTGGTGTGACGCATCCACGCTTCTCGCCAATCATTCGTTCCGTTGGACCTTTGGTAGGAGCCGGCCTTGCTCTTGGCTTCATGGCGGTTCCGGTAGCTATTCTGCTGGGTTTGGTAGGGGGCTGAGGTAGCGCCCTTTCAGAGGTGCAGCGTCAAGAACCCACGTATTTGACTCACGCGACAACTTCGGAGACAACAGATTCGTTATGGAACTTCACAGTCATATTCCGTCCGGCCCGCTTGAACGAAAGTGGGATTCACACAAGGCCAATCTCAAGCTGGTTAACCCAGCGAATAAACGGAAGTTCTCCGTGATCGTTGTCGGTACCGGTTTGGCAGGTGCATCAGCAGCAGCCACGCTGGCAGAACTTGGCTATAACGTTACGGCCATCACCTACCACGACTCTCCCCGAAGGGCGCACTCGATTGCTGCCCAGGGAGGCATCAACGCCGCGAAAAACTATCAGAACGATGGTGACTCCGTGTGGCGGCTGTTCTACGACACGATTAAGGGTGGCGACTTCCGTTCGCGCGAAGCCAACGTGTATCGTCTGTCTGAAGTCAGCGCCAACATCATCGACCAGTGTGTGGCTCAGGGTGTCCCATTTGCTCGCGAATACGGTGGATACCTGGCCAATCGCTCATTCGGTGGTGCACAGGTGTCGCGGACATTCTACGCGCGTGGTCAAACGGGTCAGCAGCTGCTGTTGGGAGCCTACCAAGCGCTGTCGCGTCAGATCGGCCTCGGCAAGGTGAAGATGCTCAACCGCAAGGACATGATGGACGTTGTGGTTGTTGATGGCAAGGCACGTGGCGTGGTGATTCGCGACATGCGCACGGGAGTCATCGAAACCGTGATGGGCGACGCCGTTGTTCTTGCCACGGGTGGCTATGGCAACGTGTTCTACTTGTCCACGAATGCCAAGGCCAGTAACGTGACGGCCACCTTCCGGGCCTACAAGAAGGGTGCCGCCTTTGCCAATCCATGCTTCACGCAGATTCACCCCACCTGTATTCCACAGAGTGGAGACTACCAGAGCAAACTGACGCTCATGTCGGAGTCGCTACGTAATGATGGTCGCATCTGGGTTCCCAAGAATCACGGAGATCATCGTGCTCCTGGCGATATCCCCGAGCAGGATCGGGACTATTACCTCGAACGCAAGTATCCATCGTTCGGCAACTTGTCGCCTCGCGACATTGCCTCGCGCGCAGCAAAGGAAGCGTGCGACGATGGTCGTGGTGTAGGGCCGGGTGGTAAGGGTGTGTACCTGGACTTCTCCGATGCTATCAACCGGCTTGGAGCAAAGGTCATCGAAGATCGCTACGGCAATCTCTTTGAGATGTACGAGCGCATCACTGGTGAAAATCCGTACGAAGTGCCGATGCGCATTTATCCAGCTGTGCACTACACGATGGGCGGCCTGTGGGTAGACTACAACCTCATGTCAAACATCCCCGGTTTGTTCGTCCTCGGTGAAGCTAACTTCTCTGATCACGGTGCGAACCGTCTTGGTGCGTCGGCACTGATGCAGGGATTGGCTGACGGATACTTTGTAATACCCTACACGATCGGTGGCTACTTTGCCAAGGGGGGATTGTCGTCCGTATCGTCCGACACCCCAGAAGCCCGACAAGCAGTAGAACAAGCAGCAGCTAAGGTTCAGGCACTCCTTCAGATCAACGGTAAGCGGACGTCGCAGTCTTTCCATCGTGCTCTTGGCAAGATCATGTGGGACAAGTGCGGTATGGCTCGAAATGCGCAGGGTCTGCAGGAAGCACTACAGGAGATCCCTGCGTTGCGAGAGGAATTCTGGTCGAATCTCACGCTTCCCGGAAGTGGAGAGCAGCTCAACCAATCGCTTGATCACGCTTCACGGGTAGCGGACTTTATGGAGTTCGCCGAACTGATGGTGCGTGATGCCCTGCAGCGCGAGGAGTCGTGTGGAGGTCACTTCCGAGAAGAGTATCAAACTGAAGACGGAGAGGCACTGCGCAACGATGCCGACTTTGCCTACGTCGCGGCGTGGGGCTACGGCGGAGAAGGTGCTGCACCAACCCTGCACAGAGAGCCCCTTGAATTTGAAAATGTAGAATTGGCTACCCGGAGCTACAAGTAATGAAACTTCGCCTCCACATTTGGCGCCAGGCTGGTCCGTCGGATCAGGGCATGATGAAAACGTACGATCTGGACAACGTCTCGGAACACATGAGTTTCCTTGAGATGCTGGACGTGCTCAACGAGCAGCTTTCGGAACGTGGCGAGGAACCGGTGGCCTTCGAGCACGACTGCCGCGAGGGCATCTGTGGCTCCTGCGGTATGGTCATCAACGGACGTCCACACGGACCGTTGCCACGTACTACGGCATGTCAGTTGCACATGCGGACGTTCAAGGACGGAGACGAGATCTACATCGAGCCATGGCGCGCACGGGCCTTCCCTGTGATTCGCGACCTTGTGGTGGATCGTTCCTCCTTTGATCGCATCATTCAATCAGGCGGCTACGTGTCCGTAAACACGGGCAATGCGCAGGATGGTAATACGCTGCCTATTCCCAAGGTGGCTGCCGACAAGGCCATGGACGCTGCGGCCTGTATTGGCTGTGGTGCCTGTGTGGCGGCATGTCCAAATTCCTCGGCCATGCTGTTCACGTCGGCCAAGGCAGGGCATTTGAGTATGCTGCCACAGGGTCAAGCCGAGCGCTACAGCCGTTCAGAGAACATGGTGCTCACCATGGATGCTGAGGGCTTTGGGGCCTGCTCGAATCACTACGAGTGTGAAGCTGCCTGCCCTAAGGGCATTTCGGCGGACTTCATCGCACGGCTGAACCGCGATTTCGTGAAGGCGTCGCTCGGAACATCTGCCTAAGACGCTCGAATGAGCTGGAGATAGTCGCGCACGGCCTGCTGCATTCCCACAAACAGGGCGTGTCCAATAAGGGCGTGCCCAATGGATACTTCGGTTATCTGTGGAATGCGCACGATGGCTGGCAGATTGCGAAGATTCAAGCCATGGCCGGCCGTGACAACTAAACCAAGATCTTCTGCGGCCTCTGATGCGGCCCGTAGCCGAACAAGTTGGCGGTCGATGTCGGCCTGGCGACGTGCATTGGCGTACAGGCCGGTGTGCAATTCTACGACGGTGCACCCCGTGCGTGCTGCTGCAGCAATGTGTGTTTCCTCAGGTTCCACGAAGAGGCTCACCTCGATTCCCCGGTCGGTGAAGCTCTGCACGGCATCGGCATAGAACGACTCCAGCGTGAGAATGTCTAACCCTCCTTCGGTGGTCCTCTCCTGCCGCTTCTCGGGCACGAAGGTCACGAGATCCGGTTCAATCTCCAGTGCAATGGCCATGATCTCGGCCGTAGCGGCCATCTCCAAATCGAGCTTCGTGGTCAACACGTCGCGCAGTGCTCGTACGTCGCGATCGTTCACGTGTCTGCGATCCTCACGCAGGTGACACACAATTCCCGATGCCCCGGCAAGTTCAGCCAACACCGCCGCGTGGACGGGATCAGGTTCGATGCCTCCACGGGCTTCGCGCACCGTGGCAACGTGGTCGATATTGACAGCAAGGTTCATACGGCTTCGATCATTATATTTAGTACAGGACTGTCTGTAACTATCACTCATCTGTGGAGTTCTACGGACTGGCAAATTAGTGAACGTACCATCTGTTGAAGCAATGCTATGCAACGTACCACCCTGATCCGCACCGCCTCGCGCCTGATGTTCGCCCTGCTGGTAACAGCGCTTGCTGCACTTCCCGTGAAGGCCACCGTGCTACCACAAGTTCATGGCTTTGTTCCCAATGAGGGACAATGGCCAAGCGAGGTACTGTTTCTGAGTCGCTCGCATGGGTTGAACGTATGGGTGACGCGCACGGGTATGGTTTTCGATCAGTACCGCATGGTGGATCGTGTTCGAGAGGGACACGTTCTCCGGCTTTCGTGGACGAATGGCCGTGCACTTGCAGCGCCGGTTTCGGTGGATCGCTCTGCGATGACTGTGAGTATGTTCGGTGCTGGTCACCAGTGGCACACGGCGATGCCGGTGATGAATGGTATGCGTTTCGATGACGTATGGGCGGGAATCGATCTGATCTACTACCTTGACGGTGATGGTAACGTACGGTACGACTTCGACGTTGAGCCAGGATCCAGCCTCCAAGAAGTAGGTTTTGCCGTCCAGGGCGACCTGGGAATGACGATTGAACCTACGGACGTAACTCTGAAAACGTCGATCGGTTCCGTGTCGATGGGTGACCTCTTTGCCTATGTACTGGGAAGACGGTCCATGCAAACGCAGGCACTCTTTTCGGCGGCATCTAATGGTGTGAGCTTCCGCGTTCCCCAGTGGTCGGGTTCCGTGCCGCTGCGTGTCGACCCCGTGGTCTCGGGTACGTTTGTTGGTGGCCAGAGCGACGCCGAGGTTATCGCTGTGCGTACGGTAAATGATGGTGTTATCGTTGCTGGATGGACCTCGGGAATTGACTTCCCAACAAATGTTGGAGCATATCGCTCTGACGCACTTGGTGCCCGGGACGTTTTCGTTGCCAAGTTCTCGTTCGACCTCTCGGACGTGCTTGCCTACACCTACTATGGTGGAAGCAAGGACGACCTCCTCACGGCCATGGACGTTGATCAAGACGGAAACATCTACATCACGGGTGAAACGCTGTCGAACAACCTGCCAACGTCGGTGGGTGCTGTTGGTCAGGCCTACGTAGCAGATATTGACGCCTTCGTCGCGAGTTTCACAGCCGATTTGAAAACCCTCCGGTACTCCACGTACATCGGGGGTAACAAGGATGAAAAACCCAAGGCCATTGTGAGCTACACGGACGGCAGTGTGTACGTTGCCGGAGGTACAACCTCCAATGCCTCGTTCCCGGTGCGGGTTGCACACCAGTCTACGCTTGGTGGACAGGAAGACGGCTTCCTGCTTCGACTGAATGCGACGGGCGGTACGCTTCTGTTCTGTACCTACTACGGCAAGTCAGGAATCGAATCATTCCAAGGGCTCGCCGTTGACAACTCTGGCTCGCCGTTCGTAACTGGTGCCACGTCGTCGTCGGACTTTGAGACGGCACCAACGCCCGGCCGGTGGGGGGCTCGGACACGCTTGCCCTACGACCGCACGTACAATGACGGTCCAACCGATGCCTTCCTGATCAAGTTCTTCCCGGACGGTACGCTGTCCAAGGCTGACGATGGAACGTTCTCGACGTTCTTTGGCGGCAGTGGTGCTGACGCCGGGAGGGGAGTCTTTGTTGATGACCTCGGACGGCCAACCGTTGTGGGCGTGACAAACTCGGCCAATATCCCTGCCGATGGCGGACTGAATGCGTCGCCGATTGGTGGACAGGATATCTTCATTGTTACGTTTACCGACGACGGACGCGGTATTACGGGCTGTACCTACTTCGGTGGTACCAGCGATGACGACGTTCGGGGCATTATTGCTGATCCGTTCCGGAACGCGACGATGATGTTTGGCTCGACGCAATCCGGCGATTTCCCTGT
>JAURGP010000031.1 GCA_030833725.1 Candidatus Kapaibacterium sp.
CGGCCGCCAGCGGAACAAACACCCCGGCCAGCGTGATGCGATAGGCGTTCTCCACCATGGCGTGGATGTCGGAGCTGGACAGCACGGCATTGGCCACCACCAGCAAGGTGAAGACGAACACGGTGTAGCGGGTGTAGCGCAACAGCTGCTCGGGCTGGAGTCGCCACTTAGGCATCGGAAGGCGGCGCACCGTGCCCATACCGGTGCAGGGTGCGTCTACCAGCACCACATCGAAGGGTTCCAGACTACGCAGTGATGGGTCGTGCTGCTGCTTGACGTCGATCAACGCAATGTCGATGATGCGAATGCCGGCCTGGCGTGCACGCTTGGGGATCTCGCGCAGGCGCTTCCACTCGATGTCGCGGGCGATGATCGTACCACGGTCGTGCATCAGATCGGCCAGGTGCAGGCTCTTGCCGCCAGCACCGGCGCAGGCATCTAGCACCCGCATTCCCGGTTCCGCGCCACAGGCAAGGCTGATCAACTGACTGCCCTCGTCCTGAATCTCGATCAGGCCACTCAGATAGAGAGGATGCTGTGTAAGTGCTACACGTTTGCCGATGATGATGGCCGCCGGTGCATGCACGCCCGCGTGAGCGGGGATGTCGTCGCGTTGGAGGATCTGTAGGACTTCCGCTCGTGTGGTGCGTCGCAGATTCACACGAATGGTGAAGGGGGCTTCCTGTGTCATCGCCTGCCATACGGCAGCGGCATCGGGCCAACGCCGCAGGGTTTCTTGTAGTAGCCACGGCTGGGTGTTGATGCGCGTACACTCGGGAAGCTCAGCGAGGAAGGTGCTGGCCTCGGCGTCCCGCGACATCGCTATCGCCGCTTCTACTGGACCTCCCAACCCATCGTGAAGATGAGCCTGGTGGTAGGCTTCCGCCGTTGCCAGTGTGCGTAGGGTGTGAAAGGTCCACTCTCCAATAAACCGGCGGTCCTTCGCACCGATGTACTTCTTGCTACGGTAGTACTCCGAAGCAATCTGATCTCCGGGCTGCGAGCTCTTGCGAATGATGCGGACCAGCTCTTCGGCATGGCCAATCAGGGAGGATTCGGTCATGCGATGCGCACCACAATCTTGCCCAACTGTTCAGCCCCTTGCAGGCGATCGAAGGCCGAAACGATCTCGCTGAACGGTACGACGGAATCGATGGTGGGCACGATGCCATGAGCGCTCACAAAGCTGAGCATGGCAGCAAAGTCCGACGGCGACCCCATCGTGCTCCCTACGAGGTGGATCTGCTTCCAGAACAGTCGATGCAGGTTAAACTGTGGTATGGCTCCCATGCTAGCACCGTAGCAGGCAATGCGGCCTCCGGGTTGGAGCGCGTCCATCAGGCCGTTGGTGACGCTTCCGCCGATGCTGTCCACGGCAAGCGTCGGCTGGTAGTTTTTCAGCGCCGAGACCCATGCACCGTCGGCGTCCATCAGGACGGTGTGAACGTCGGAGGGGATACGGTCGAGTTTCTCCTGTGAGCGACTCGTGACCACCACGGTGCACCCTAAGGCTCGAGCAAACTGCAGTACCATGGTTGACACACCACCACCGATGCCCGTCACCACCACCACATCCTGTGGCGTGCAGCGTCCCTGACGCATCAGCGCTCTCCATGCAGTTACACCAGCGAGGGGCAGGGCTGCGGCCTGTTCGTCGGTGAGGTGGGAGGGGGCTGCATGCACGTTCACCGACGGCACAATCACCTGCTCGGCAAAGCCACCCTGCGATGGCATTCCAAGAATCGTCAAGTGCGATGCCTGCGCCTCCTCGGTGCTACCCCAGCCAAGGGAGGGATCTACCAGCACGAGCTGCGACCTCTCGGCATGGCCGTGTTCGTCGACCACCCATCCCGAAACGTCACTGCCGAGGACAGCCGGATACTGAATCTTGGCATACTTGCCCTCACGGATGTACTGATCGCGGTGGTTCAGAGCAGCGCACGCCACCTGGATGGTGGTGTACGGACCCTCGACCATCGTTGGAGGGATCGGACCTGTAAGGTCTTCTATGCCAAAAGCGTCTTGGTGCAGCACGAGAGCATTCATCGTGCAAAGATAGTGCGGCAACCACGGTAGCTTTGTTGTTCATGACGATTCCTCTGTCGCTTCTTCTGTCGCTTCTTCTGTCGTTTCCAGTGGTGATGGTCGACCCACACCTGCATGGTGTGGTCCTGGATCACAGCACGCATCGCCCACTGCAAGGGGCCACTGTGCGCGTTCTTGGCACCCGCCTTGGTGCCATCACTGATGCAGGCGGAGAGTTCCATGTTCACGACCTGCGTGGTGATTCCGTTACGCTGGAAGTCTCGATGGTAGGATTCACAACCCAGCGCCTGCGCGTACCCACGCGCGGAGAGGCCGATGTTGTGGTAGACCTTCTGCCACAGTCCATGGAGCAGGGAGTCTACGTACCTACGGTCACGGTGATTGGACACTCGTCCTCGACGGCGGCCATGCCATCCCAGCCCACAACCGTGCTCTCGATGGAAGAGCTTGATGCCACGCGTGGCAGTACCTTCTCCGATGCTTTGGAAAACGTCACCGGTGTGGCCGTGATGCGCACCGGACCGAGTATTGCCAAGCCCATGATCCACGGGATGTCCGGAACACGACTCGTGCTCACCCAGGCCGGAGTAGCCCAGGAGGGACAACAATGGGGCGAGGAACATGGTCCGGAGATCGATCCCTTTCTGCCGGCGAGAGTCACCATCGTGAAGGGGGCTTCCGGCGTGCGCCTAGGTCCCAATGCGATGGGAGGTGCCATCAGCGTGGACCCTGAGCCCCTTACCACCCTCACCAGTGGCTGGCGTGGAGAGGCATCGTCGAACCTGTTCAGCAATGCACTACACGGAGCGGTGGGCGGCTGGTTGGAGCGAACGCGACTGTTTGATGAGGACGTGTCGGTGCGCGTGCACGCCTCGGCCCGTCGTGCCGGCGATGCCAGCACACCGGACGAGGTTCTGGGCAATACGGGCTTTTCGGCATGGAGCGGCGCCGCCCAGCTCACCGCTGGTGATCAGGACCTTGGACTGTCAGTGTACGGTTCGCATTTCGCCACCACGCTGGGTATCTACGCCGGCTCGCATCTCGGTAACGCCGCCGATCTGCAGCGCGCCATTGAGCGGGGACGTCCATCAACAACCTACGACTTCACGTATGCAATTGGCAATCCTCGACAGGAGATCGGTCACACGCTCTTGTCGCTGCAGGGCCATGCCACGCTTGCCCCACAGACGCGATTGAAAGTTTCGTATGGCTGGCAGCAGAACGACCGGTCGGAGTTCGACAAGCACAATGCTCGCATCATTGGAAGAGGCACCGATCCTGTAGAGCGTGCCCGCGATTCGATCGCTCGACTGCAGCGGTCGCTGGCCACACCGGCCATGAACCTGCTGCTGACCACCTACACGGCCGCGGCCGAGGTAGAGCATCAGTTGGGATCGTCGATTCAAGGGTCGGCAGGGGTGAGCGGTCTACGTCAGGTCAACGACCGGTCTGGTAGGGTGTTTCTGGTGCCCGACTTCCTAGCACTCGGAGCCGGAGCATGGTTGTATGAAAACTACGTGGCCGAGGATTGGTCGGTGAACGCGGGCCTGCGCTACGATCGACGGTGGCTGGAGGCCCTCCAGCAACAGAAGATCTACGAGGGTGTGTCGGGAAGTGTGGGAGCGATGGTCGACGTCACGTCCGATCTGCGGGTGCAGGGCAATCTCGGTCTCGCCTGGCGGCCCCCTGCCGTGAACGAGCTCTACAGCAACGATGTCCACCACGGCGTAGCCCGCTTCGAGATCGGCGACAGCCTCCTGCAGGCCGAACGCAGCACCGGTGCCGATCTCACGGTGCGATGGGCTGCGCCGAGCGTGGAGATCGAAGCCACCGCCTATGGCACATGGTTTTCCAACTACATCTTCTCCGTGCCCGATCCCGATCACCCGACCATCACGATCCGAGGCGTCTTTCCCACGTTTCGCTTCCGACAGACGCAGGCGATGATTTCAGGCGTTGATCTCTCAGCCACGGTGTCGGTAACGTCCGAGGTGTCGATCTATGGGAAAGGGGCTCTGGTCCGGGGCTGGGACCAGGTGCGTGCAGAGCCGCTGTTCATGATGCCCGCCGATCGTCTGCGCCTTGGAACACACGTACATCTCGATGACGTGTTAGGAATGCACGAGTCATACGTCGATGTGTCCGTTGTTGGTGTTCGCCATCAGGATCAGTTTGTGCCTGGTCAGGATTATGTCGATCCACCACCGGGGTACACACTAGTAGACGTGGCCGCCGGAGGGATCATCCTGGTGCAGTCTACACAGATTCGGTGGGGAGTTACCGTACGCAACCTGCTCAATACGTCGTACCGCGACTACCTGAGCCGGTACCGCTACTTCGCCGACGACCCTGGCAGAGATATCATGATTCGTTTCACTGTCCCATTCGGAGATCCCCCGTGAAAAGCTGCCTTGCTGCAGGTGTTGTGTCCGTTGCTCTTCTGAGCACTTCGTGTTCAGAATCCTCCCACGATCATGATCACGGCGAACATGACGTGGTCACCACCATCACCATGGTTCTCGTAGCAGAGGGTTCCACCGATACGCTGCGCTATTCGTGGGATGATCCCGATGGAGCTGGTGGCCAGCCCCCTTCCATCGACACGATCATGCTGGCGGCAAACACGGTATACAGTGCGGAGATCCGGATCCTCAACGATACGGAGGTGCCAGCCGAGGACCTGACGTCCACGATCGTCAACGAGGGCGACCAGCACCAGTTCTTTTTCCGGACGTCGATCGCTGATCTGGCACTGGTGGCCGCCGACCAAGATGTGAACGGACTGCCGATCGGTCAACGCCTGCGCCTTACCACCGGAGCTGCCGCAACCGGTACCATTGGGATGGACTTGTCGCACTACGACAGCCCAGCTGCAAAGGACGGTCAAACGCCAAGCGACGAAACGGACATCTCGATAGACTTTCCCGCCGTCGTAAATTGATGTGTGACCAACCTTGACGTGTCCTTAGGCGATGTGCGCTTTGTAGTGGTGGATGTAGAGTCCACTGGAGGTACATCGGGAGAACATCGCCTCATCGAGATTGCCATGATCGTGCTGCAGGACGGCATGATCGTGGATCGTCATGCCTCGTTGGTCAATCCCCACGAGTCGATACCGGACTTCATTCAGCGGATGACTGGGATTACCGAAGCTATGGTGGAGGGCGCTCCGGAGGAAGCCGAGGCCATTGCTCCGGTGCTGGCGGCTCTGGATCATCCCCATGCCGTCTTCGTGGCACATAACGTGGGGTTCGACTGGGGTTTTGTCCAGCGCGCCATCGAGCGTCAGGGCCGCATGGTGCCGCCGATAGCCCGGCTGTGCACCGTCAAGCTCTCTCGCAGGATACACACGGACCTTGCACGTCACGACCTAGCCTCGGTATCAGCACACTGCCAAGTAGAGATCACTGATCGACACCGAGCGATGGGAGACACCGAGGCTACGGTGGAAGTGCTGCGCTCGATGCTGCAGCGTGCGCAGGATGAGCATCAGGCCGCGACCCTTGGCGACTTGATTGCCTTGCAGTACACCGAGCGCTCGCCAGCCCGACGCGACATCGAGTTGCGCCAGGCAATGGAAAAGTACTTGCGCGATTTGCCTGACGCTCCGGGGGTCTATTCGTTTCTGAGCTCCAAGCGGAACGTCCTATACGTTGGCACGGCGCAATCCCTGGCTACGCAGGTGCGCTCCTACTTTGCCGATCCACCGGTGCATGGACGACGCGTACACAAGATGCTTCGCTACGCCAAGCACATCCGATGGAAGCAAACCGGAACGTACCTTGGTGCGATGTTGCTCGAGGCACGAGAGCGCAGTGCCAAAAGGCCGGCCTACAACACGCCGACCCACAACACGCCGGCTGATGCCCTCACGCCATCCACCGTGGAGACTCCACCGGAGATGGATGTGCTGATTGCCGTACCATCTGCGGTGAGGACCACCGTTGTGGATTTGTTGCTACTCCGCGGAGGCAGGGTGGTGGCACTGCACACCGTACAGGATACGCTGGATTCCGACATCGCCGATCAACTGCGCCTTGCCGCTGCCGAACCCGTGCACAACGGACGCTACACTCCGCAGGAGCTGGAACAGCTTCGCATTATCACCTCGTGGATCAACACGCATAAACCGCGTACGGCTGTGGCCCAGCTGCAAGTGGAGCGGGTGGTCGACCAAGCACGAGAACTTGTTGCTCACGCTCGCTCGCTGGTACGTCATGCGTGAGATGCAGATGCTTCTTGTTGACGTGCGCTCACCGGCGGAGTACGAGCAGGGACATATCCCCGGTGCGATCTCTGTGCCATTGCTCAGCAACGATGAGCGAGCGGTAGTAGGCACGGCCTACAAGCAACAGTCACGGCAGGCAGCCATCGACGCTGCGCTCCGCTACGTAGCACCCAGGATGGAACAAATCGTTGCGTCCGTGCAGGCGTTCGCTGATGGTCGACCCGTGCAGGTGTACTGTTGGCGTGGTGGTATGCGCTCTGCCAGCGTGACGTGGTTGCTGCGCGACGCCGGCATCGCATCGGAGCAGATGCCGGGGGGATATAAAGCCTACCGGCGAGACGTGCTCACGTTGCTTGAGCAGCCCTGGAAGATGATCGTGGTTGGTGGGCGTACCGGTTCGGGCAAGACACAGGTCCTGCAGGCGCTCCGTGCTCGTGGACAACAGGTGCTGGATCTCGAAGCCCTGGCACATCACAAGGGGAGTAGTTTTGGTGCACTCCAGCAGCCCCCTCAGCCCAGCAGCGAGCACATGGCCAACCTGATGGCTACGGAGTTGTCGACCATGGATCCGCAGCGTACCCTTTTCGTGGAGGATGAGAGCCTACGGATTGGCACCGTGGTGCTGCACAAGCCATGGTACGATGCGATGCAGAATGCACCGGTGGTGGTTCTGGACGTGGAGCGATCAGAGCGTGCCAGCTTTCTTGCCGATGACTATGGGGATGCCGTGCTGCCGGACCTCATCGCAGCGTTTCAGCGCATCGAGCGACGCATTGGTGGCCTGCGATTACAGCGGGCACTGACCGCCATCAACCTCGGCAACCTCGCCGACGCGGCCACGCAGGCACTGGAATACTACGATGCTACCTACGACTATGCCATCGAGCGCCGAGCTCCGCATCAGCTGCATCGAATTGAGGCAACGGGGCTTACCATCGACCAACGCGCAGCAGCGATCGAACAGGCTATTGTAGCGTCACGATGGGATCGGTACGCGGAGTGATCCGGCCAATGGGCCGAAGCGTGTATCCATGGTCACGCGCTAGGGCTTCGAAGTCGTGCTGGTGATTGCCGTCAACGGCAACCAGCAGACCACCGCTTGTTTGAGGGTCGAAGAGCAGGGCTCGCTCTGCAGGCTGTAAGGGGCTGACCAGTGCGCCGTAGCTCTCAGCATTCCGCCCCGTGCCGGATGGGATCTGCGCCTGATGGATGTACCAGTCAAGATCCGGATGCAGCCGCGGAATCGCATCGAAGAAGATCTCTGCGCTCACCTGAGCCCCCTGACAGAGTTCGATGACGTGTCCGCCCAGTCCGAAGCCTGTCACGTCCGTTATGGCATGTACGTAGGGAAGCGTTCCGAACACGGCACCGATGCTGTTCAGGCGCACCATGCTGTCGCGAGCGATGCCGACATGCTCCGCCTTGAGCGTCTTGTTCTTTTCGGCGGTAGCAAGGATGCCAACGCCTAACGGCTTGGTGAGGTAGAGCATATCTCCAGCTTGTGCGCTGGCATTCGTGCGAAGATGAGTCAGCTGCACGCGTCCCGACACGGCCAATCCGAAGATAGGTTCGAGCGTGTCGATGCTATGCCCACCAGCCAAAGGGATTCCTGCTTCGGCACACGCCATGCGGGCTCCATCAACCACCAGCTTCGCTGCTTCGATTGGCAGGGTGTTTACCGGCCAGCCAAGAATCGCAATAGCCATCAGCGGCGTGCCGCCCATAGCGTACACGTCGCTCAAGGCGTTCACCGATGCAATCCGACCAAAGTCCGTGGGATCATCTACGATCGGCGCGAAGAAATCCGTTGTGCTTACCAGTGCCGTGCCATCACCAAGGTCGAAGACGGCAGCATCATCGCGTGTTTCGTTGCCCACCAGTAACCGAGGATCGAAGGCACTCGTGACTTCACTCGTCAGGAGTTTTTCCAGAACATTTGGTGCAATCTTGCACCCGCACCCTGCACCGTGCGCGTACTCCGTAAGCCGAACGGAGGCAGGATCCGGTCCAGCAGGCGACATATCCAGCAGATTGATCACGACTACTCCACCCAGTCGGCGATGAAGACATTGGTATCGCGAGTACCGTTGTTGTTGCGATTGCTGGAGAACACCAGCTTCGTACCATCCGGAGAGAACATGGCAAAGGCGTTGAAGGCACTCAGGTTGGTGACACGCTCCAGGCCGGTTCCATCTACGTTGATCATGAAGAGTTGGAAGTCGTAGCCACGCGGTGAATGGTGGTTGGACGAAAAGATGATCTTCTGGCCTGAGGGATGAAAGTAGGGGGCCCAGTTCGCCTTACCGTGATTGGTCACTTGGCGCAGGTTCGACCCATCAACGTTGCACACGTAGATCTCCATGTTTGTAGGGGCAACCAAGCCCTGAGCAAGAAGCTCCTTGTACTCAGCTTGCTCTTCGGGAGTGCGCGGTCGGGAGCTGCGGAAGACGAGTTGTGTACCATCTGGCGAGAAAAAGGCACCACCATCGTACCCCAACTCGAAGGTAATCTGCCGCTTGTCGGTCCCGTCCAGGTTCATCGTCCACAGTTCAAGATCGCCGGAGGCATCTGATGTGTACACGATCTTGTCTCCCGTTGGCGACACCACCGCCTCGGCATCATAGCCGGGACGGTCGGTGAGCTTGCTCACGATCTTGCCGTCTGTGGTCGCTACGTAGATATCGTACGTCGGATAGATTGGCCAGAGGTACTTGCCATCGGTTCGCGGTGCTGGTTGAGGAGGGCAATCGCCATCACCCTCGTGGGTACTTGCGTACAGGATGTGCTTGTTGTCTGGCAGGTAGAACGAACACGTGGTACGTCCTTGGCCGGTGCTGACCATCGTGGGGCGGTAGGCAGGTTTACCGGCAGCCTCCTTGATGTCAACGTTGAAGATCTGGTCGCACTTCAGGCCCCAGGCAGGGTTGTTACTCTGCATAGCCAGATGGGTGCCATCAAAGCTGAAGTAGGCTTCGGCATTATCGCCCCCAAACGTCAGCTGGCGGATATTGGCAAGGTGTGGCTCCGGATCGGATGGGGCCATCAGGGCAAGGGCAAGCAAGAGTGTATTCATGGCGCAAAGCTACGGTGACAGGTCACAACTGCGTATTTTTGGCGCTTATGAACACATCACATCCATCTGGAAAGAGGGGAATCGACATTCTGCGCGATCCCCGTTGGAATCGAGGCACGGCGTTCAATCGGGAAGAGCGGGCTGAGTATGGGCTGCTTGGGCTGCTGCCGGATATCGTTTCGACGCGCGAGGGCCAAATGGCCCGCATCGAGGCCCACATCGACTCGCTGCCGACCAACCTTGATAAGTACGTTTACTTCACGGACCTCCAGGAGCGGAACCAAGCCATTTACTACCGCATTCTCATGAAGGATCCGGTGAAGTACATGCCGATTGTGTACACGCCTACCGTTGGAGAGGCGTGCCAGACGTTTGGACGGATCTACCGTCGCCCGCAGGGCCTGTACATCAGCGTCCGTCATCGTGGCCGTATGGCGCAGTGCCTGCGGAATTGGCCGGAGAAGGACGTCAAGTTCATCGTGGTCACCGACGGTGAGCGGATTCTCGGTTTAGGCGACCTCGGTGCCCAAGGCATGGGCATCTCGATCGGCAAGCTGGCACTCTACACCACCGTGGGTAGCGTGCCGCCACACGTCACGCTGCCGATCGTCCTGGACGTTGGCACGAACAATACGGATCTGATGGAAGATCCCTTCTACATCGGTGTTCCCCAGCGCAGGCTGGAGGGCGATGACTATGCCTCGTTTGTCGAGGAGTTCGTCACAGCCGTGGAAGAGGTCTATCCGGACTGCACCATCCAATGGGAAGACTTTGCCAATCACAATGCCGTAACGCTGCTGGAGCGCTATCGCGAGCGCATTCCATCCTTCAACGATGACATTCAGGGAACGGCCGCCGTGGGATTGGCTGGCATCATCTCTGGCGTTCGGGGCAAGGGCGAATCGATCGCCGAGCAGACCTACCTGTTCTACGGAGCTGGCTCTGCCGGCATGGGTATTGCCGATCTGCTCACAACAGCCATGCTCAAGGAAGGCCTCACGGCCGAGGAAGCCCGTAAGCGTATCTGGCTCTTCGACAGTAAGGGGCTGGTCACCGCGGCTCGGACAGACTTGGGCGAACAGAAGCAGCGGTATGCGCATGATGGTCCGGATGGTATGACCACAAACAGTACCACCGATATCACCACCCTGGAAGGGGCCGTGCGAGCCGTATCAGCAACAGCTCTGATCGGTACGAGTACCATGCCGAAAGCCTTTACCCAGGAGGTGATTGAGGGGATGGCCGCCAATACGGCTCGCCCCATCATCTTCCCGTTCTCCAACCCAACATCCAAGAGCGAGTGCACGGCTGAGGAAGCCTATACGTGGACGAACGGTGCAGCGATCTTTGCCTCGGGAAGCCCCTTCCCGTCATTCGAGTATGCTGGCAAGACCATCACTCCTAGCCAGGGGAACAACGTCTACATCTTCCCGGCCATGGGACTGGCCGTGCTTGCGGCTAAACCCTCGACGATTCCGGATCGGGCCTTCAGCCGGGCAGCCCGGTCGCTGGCGGCCCTGGTGAGCCAGGAGCAGTTCGAGCGCGGTATCATCTTCCCACCGCTGGACCGTATCCGCGAGGCATCGCTGATTGTTGCCACGGCTATCGTAGAGTACTTCTACGAAGCAGGGCTGGCTACGATGCCCAAGCCCGACGATGTTGCCGAGTATGTGCGCAGCATCGCTTGGGAGCCAGAGTATTAAACAGCGGTACTAGCGCAGGTCCTGTTCATTGATTGCACGTGTCCAAATCACGTTGCCACGACGATCGTACAGCGTACATGTCAGGACCCGTTGTTTGCGCTTGCCACTCACGGAGAGGGTTCCGTAGTTGTGCTCACCGTACGCCGTACCTTCTACGCGGCGTTCGTTCGGTTGGTTGGCAATACCGGTGTTGCTGCCAGCAGTGAGAGCCGACGACGTGAACTCGTACAACGGATACGTTCCAGGACGATCGAGGCGTGAGAGTTCGGCAGCATGGATATCGCCGCTCACGAAGATGACTCCGGAGATCTCATTCTTCGTGATGGCAGCAATGAGGCGGTCGCGCTCCTGCGGTGCGTGAACGAAGCCTTCTTTGCGGGTGTCGGTGGAGAGCACCTGCGAACCCACAGCGATGATCTTGAACGTGGCTGTCGACGATGCCAGCGCACCAACCAGCCAGTCGAGCTGGGCGTCGCCCAGAATCTTGTGTTCTCCCGTTACGTGTTCGGGAGTTCGGTACCATCGGTCGTCCAGCAGGAAGACCTGCATATCCAGCAGCTCAAACGTCGTGGTGATGCCGGCAAACTCTGGCATGCCAACCGACGGATTGGGCCAGAACAGCCGATGGGCTTCTAGGGCATGGTGCTTGCCCCAGAAGGTAGTGTTGCTGTTGTTCGGACCGTAGTCGTGATCATCCCAGATGGCGTAGTGAGCCCGTGAGGCCAGAAAGGGCTGCAGGCCAGTGTAGGCACGAGTATGGGCATAGCGACGCAGGATGCCCGACCGCGAATTCCAGTCTGGCTCGCGAAGGTAGACGTTATCACCCAGCCAGAGCATGGCATCCGTTGGAGTACGGGTCATGGCGTCGAGGATCTCGAACTCCGAACCGTAGCCGCTCTCAACGCCGTTGCGGTGGCGCTCGTACCCGTCTTCATTCACGTAGAAGCACGAGCCGATCATCAGGCTTGCCGTAGGGTAGTCGTCGGAGCGCCACTTCCAGATCGGCTGTGTGCGAAAGGCTGTCGCATGGGGTAGGGGGCACGGTTCGCCATCGACGGCCACCGTGTAGGTGTACGTTGTTCCGGGGCGCACGCTATCGGCCACCAGCGTGGCTGTGCAGGCTGTTTCCCATGTTGTCTGCATAGGTGCCGTGCTGTACGTGGTACCGCTTCCGTCCTGACGGCGGTAGGTAATCTGTACTGTTGCAGGCTCGGTGGTTTGCAGCCAGATGCGTGCTTCCTGCATGTCCACGTGACCGATCATCGGGCCGGAGCGGAGCAGGCTAGTCTGTGCCGGACTGTGGACAGCCGTAGACACAAGGAGTACCACCAGAAGTAGGATCATTATGCGTCCTCGTAGCGGAAGTGTTTGATGGCCTCGCCCTCTTCGCCAATGTGCATCATGGCCTCAATCCCAATGTCGAGGTGGAGGTCAGCATAGCGCTCGCTCACGATACGATCACTGGCCTCGGTCTTGACGCCCTCGGGCACAACGGGTACGTCGCTCACCAGCAGTAGAGCACCGCGTGGAATGCTGTTCTTGTGACCAACAATGAAGATCGTAGCCGTTTCCATGTCGATGGCCAAGGCGCTGAGGAGCTTCAAACGCTCGCGGAAGTCCTCGTCCCACTCCCATACCCTGCGGTTGGTGGTGTACACCACACCCGTGCGATACTCCTGACCCCGAGCAAGGATCTTATCGGACACAAACTTGTGGAGCTTGAAGGAGGGGAGTGCTGGTACTTCCGGGGGGAAGTAGTCGTTACTCGTTCCATCACCACGAATGGCGGCAATGGGTAACACAAAGTGACCAATCTCTGTGGATTCTTTTAGCCCACCACATTTACCGAGGAATAGCACACCTTTCGGATTACGCGCAATCAGCAAATCCATGATCAGCGCTGCATTCGGCGAGCCGATGCCGTAGTTGATAATGGACAGACCTTCCTTGTTCGTGGCTGTCTGCATCGGGCGATCCTGCCCCAGAATCGGCACGTCGAACCTCTCGGCAAACGAACGTACGGCTGAAGAGAAGTTCGTCAGCAGGATGTACTCGCCAAGCATCCCAGTGGGTGTGCCCGTATAGCGGGGCAGCCAGTTGTGCGCAATCTCTTCCTTGGTTTTCATGGGGTTCTCCGGTTGAGGTTGTCAAATCTACGGCACCTGCACCTGTCCAGTGGCCGCTCGAGCTATATCTTTGCTCCGTGCGAACCCTCTTTGAACGTGTCATAGCTGCCGAGCACCGTCTACGTCCGTTGGTGAGTCATGTGCCACCGGCGCTGGCTACCCGATTGTTCTCACGGGGCAGGAGCGTGGTGGCCGATTGGATCGTAACAGAGCGCCCCGATGTTCGTGACATTCCGCCGGAGATGAGCGTCTCGGCCTGGGGATTACAGTTTCGCATGGGACTGTGGAATGCGGCCGGCATGTTCAAAAGCGGCAAGGGTTATGAACTGGCTGTGCGGCAGGGGGCTGGGGCATTTGTTGCCGGCACCACCACGTCGCGTCCGCGTGCGGGCAACGTGCGGTCCGGAATTCGATGGCCTGCGGCGTCGTATGCCCGATCCAGCAGTGCATCAAACTGGATGGGGTTGCCGAATCCCGGTCACGAGGCTGTTGCCCGACGGATGCACGATACGGAGCGCCATCCGGGTTGTCCTCTCGGCGCCAGTGTTACGGCCGAGCCCGGTCTTGATCCCGACCTAGCCATCTCCGAACTGGTTCAGGGCATGCAGCTGTATGCACAGGCTGGTGTTGACTACCTTGAAGTGAACGAGAGCTGTCCCAATACAGCGCATCACGAGGTGTCGCATGATCTCTACGAGCGCTTGTCCCGCATCAGCGAGGGCTTCCTGCGCCGCCGCCAGAGCCCCCTACCCGTTGTCGTGAAGTTTTCCGTGGACACCGATCCGCTTCAGATTCCAGAGCTTCTTACGATGCTGATCGACCTCGGCTTCGATGGCATCATCCTTGGCAACACGTCAACCAACTACCGGAAGCATGAGTCGGCGCTAGATCCGCGAGATCGTGCGCTGTACACGTACTTCTCGCAGACGTTTGGTGGTGGCGTGAGTGGAGCCGCGGTACGGCAGGATGCACAGGATCTCGCTCGCATCGCTCAGGAGGCACTTCATACGATGAAGCCGTCCCATGAGTTCCACGTGATCCGCTGTGGAGGGATTGCAACGGCCGCCGATGTTCTGGCATCGCAGGCCGACGGCATTCAGCTCCATCAGTGGTACACTGGATACTATGAGGCGTTTGCCAGCTACGGTCACGACCTCTACGTTGCTATGGCGAAGCAGGTGCTGCAGAAGGTGCAGCGCGTATAGAGTCACGCTGTGCCCGTAGCTGCGTACTGACACTGTCGTAGAAGCTCTTGAAGAGCTCCGGGCTGGCCGACATCGATCGCAGGGCCTCGAAAAACTCTAGGGAGTCATAGCCGTGTTCGGCCAGCACAGAATCAATCTTCTTCTGGACCTGAGCAGAGTCAAGCCCCGTTGATCGCGCGACGATCACGTCGGCGTAGGTAGAAATCAACTCGGCACTGGGGATGCTGTCACTGGAGCATCCCGGCGCAATCGCGAACCAGAGAAGTACTACCGTTCCGACGAATCCTGAAACTCTCGTACCAGCCACAGCAGTTCGTTGAGAATCATGGCCGTAGCTCCCCAGAGAGGGACTGTTGGATGGACGTGCCATTGCGGGACCTTGATGGTAAGATCGCCCATGCTTCGTGGAGCCAGGCGAAGAGTGGAAGAATCAAGAAACGTCGACAGCGGAATATCGAAAATCTCGGTGACTTCCCGAGCTGACGGCTGATACTGTCGCGGTGGTTCAATCATGCCCACGACTGGCACGACCAGCGAATGCGACGGAGGAATGTAGATGGGTGAGAGTTGACCCAGTACTTTCACGCTGGCAGCAACAACGCCCGTTTCTTCTTCCAACTCACGCAGTGCCGCCTGTTGATCGGATTCTCCGTCCTCGATGTGTCCTCCAGGAAAGGAGATCTGTCCCTGGTGACTACCTACATGCTGGCTGCGCACAGTGAAAAGAACGGACAGATCCTCCGCGACGGGGAGCAGTGGAACCAGCACGGCGCTCTTCCGAGCATCGTCCGGAGGAGTCCGCAGTCGTTGTTCGTTACCTGGCAACGGTGGCAAGAGCTCTCGGTGAGCATCGATACCGGGCAGCGGATGCTGGAGTCGAAGGCGTAAAAAGTCGTAAACGGACACGTACAAATCTAGGCGGAAGGTGGTGCTATCTTCGCTGATATGTGGACTATCGCTGAACTCTGTACGCATCTCGTTGATCCCGTTGTCACCGGCGCCATCAATCACGCCGTGCAGCGGGTGATCGGCGACTCGCGACTTGCCGCTCCGGAAGATCTCTTCGTTGCCGTGCGCGGCACAGCCATCGACGGTCATGCCATGATTACCGAAGCGGTTCGCCGCGGAGCCACTGCGGTAGTGGGCGACCGTCCCATCCACGACGTCGACATCCCGTTGGGCACTCCGTACATTCAGGTGTCCAATTCGCGTCGTGCCCATGCAGCCCTGCTGAGGGCAACTAGGGCAGATGTGCGCGAGGCACTGCAGGCACTCACATTCATCGGTGTGACGGGTACCAATGGGAAGACCACCGTTGCTACCGTGCTGGAGCATGCACTGCAGGCACGGGGGGAGTCCGTAGGATTTTTTGGAACCACGGGCTATCGTTTTGCCGGCGCTGAGCGTGTTGCCACTCACACCACGCCCGATGTTGATCAACTCTATCACTTGATTGTCGAGGCCCATCAGCGAGGAGTCCAGACGATCGTGATGGAGGTGAGTTCTCACGCACTCGATCAGGATCGTGTGGATGGAATCGATTTCAAGGCCGCCATCTTCACGAACCTCACGCGCGACCATCTCGACTACCACGAAACCATGGAAGCCTATGCGGCGGCGAAGCAGAAGTTGTTCTCAAGCCTGGATGCTTCGGCCGTAGCCGTGCTGTACGGCGACGACTCCTGGGCCCCCTTCATGAAACGAAACTGTGCTGCTCACACCATCGTGACCGTAGGACGGGACCCCGGAGCTATGGAACGGATCACCCATGAGGAGTTGGATCTGCAGGGGGCTCGCTACCGCGTTGCCGGCATGGACGTCCACGTACCGATGCTGGGCTCCTTCAACGTGGTGAATACCGCACTGTGCGCGGTAGTTCTTCGGCAGCTTGGCTGGCCGGCTGAAGATGTCGTACGGGCGCTGTCCGGCGTACACGGTCCGGTTGGTCGTATGCAGCAACTTGCTCTACCCGGCGGGTCGATGGCGGTGGTGGACTATGCCCACACAGCCGATGCTCTCCAACAGGCCTTGCGAACACTGCAGCCGTATGCCCATGCAGGCGGTGGCCGTCTTCACGTGGTGTTTGGCTGCGGCGGAGATCGTGATACGGGCAAGCGTCCGGAAATGGGGCTGATCGCCGCCCAACAGGCCGATGTGGTGTGGATCACCTCGGATAATCCACGTACAGAGCGTCCGGAGGCGATCATTGCCGACATTCTCGGAGGTATTCCCGAACAGATTGCCTCCAGTGAGCGCGTTCACGTTGTGCCTGATCGTGCCGAGGCTATCCAGCAGGCCGTGCAGCAGGCGAGTGAGCAGCCGGGCTGCGTTGTGCTGGTGGCCGGCAAGGGGCATGAGCAGTTCCAGGTGATCGGAACGGAGAAGATTCCGTTTAGCGATCAGCAGGTGATCGCCTCCTGCCAGTCCGCATCTAGGGCCTCCTCCTAGTCCATGCCAATGCGCAGCCCAACCTGCCAGACGGTGGTCGGTTGAGCTCCCAGAAACACTACTTCGTCAAACTGGGTCTCGGCAGCGGCGACGATACTCCATGCAGCTGTCTTCGACACGGCCGAGATCGTGATCTCTGCCCGCGCATCGTGGGGTGGGCGCGTTGTTTCCACTGCACCTTGCGGCGCACCGGTGCGGCTGGACCAGAATGGGGCCGCAACGTAGTAGGTAGCTCCAAGGCGCCACCGCTCACCGAGATCATACCGCAGGTGTAGGCGCAACCAGAGCATGGCTTGCAGGTGCTCCCACGATCCAATGGCGTTGTAGGGAGTACGGTAATCTTCGGCCACCACGTACCACTCGCCCCCTGCCTGCACACCAAGCGTACCCAAGAAGGTGGCAATGTTCTGTTGGGCCACGGACAGCTTCGGTCCGGACAGGATGATCACGCGCGTGGTTGGGACAAAGGGAGCTGGGTCGCCTTCGCGAGCGGGTTCGTTGTTGTCGATATCATGCTTGCAGCGATGGAACCAACCCGTCTGTAGGTACAGATCTGGGAGGGTAGGGGGCTGGACGTGGACGAGAAGCTCCTCCTCCCATCGTGCGCCCCGAGGGTTGAAGCCGATGGAGCTAAAGGGATTGGCAGTCAGCTCGTGATGAAGTTGGAGAGTTGTGGTGACATTCTCCCATCGATAGGCCTCCACGCCACCGTGTAGGCGGTACTGCCAAGCCTGTTCGTCGCCGACGGAGCCCCATCCTCGGTACCCCTCGCCGATGAACCACGAGGACGCAGCCGGACCGGCTTCTGCTGGACGCTGCAGCGGTTCGACGAAGACGGATCGTGACGGGCGAATCTGTGATGGCGCGCCATGTGGAACTCCGCACAACACCGCCAGCACGAGGACGATTCGCAAAAAACACAAAAAGCCTCGCGAGGAGGCTCCTGTGCTACCGAAGGAAGGTACGGCTAGACTATTCTTGTTCTTGCTGAGCACGATGCTGACGACGAGCTGCCTTCAGTCGTGACATCCGGCGCTCAACGCTCGGCTTCGTAAAGGAGGCGCGCTTCTTGAATTCACGAAGAACACCGGAGCGCTCATACTTCTTCTTGAAACGGCGGAGGGCACGGTCGATCGACTCGTTGCTTTGGATGGTGACGCCAATGACGGGCATCGGATACCTCAAAAATGGATGACGTGAACGGTTGACTTATTTCAGATTCTCAACGAGACGCTTGTCCTTGTTCTTTTCGAAGTGCACCAAGAGTGCGGCGCGGCCATTGGACATGACTTCCTTCGAGCGAACAATGCCAACATCATCCCATGGCTTGTGATAGATCACGTCGCCCACCTGATACTCAAGTCGTGGCGAGTACTCCTTGGAGTCTTCCCGCGACAGCTTGATTTGCGTCATGGCCTTTTCGGCCGATGCCTGCAGGGCGTCGAGATTGACGAGTTGAGAGTGATGGCTCACGGAACACCGAGCCCACTGCTGACGGCCGTTCTCAGTTTCCTGAGGTTCGCCGATCAGTTCGTGCTTCGTGTCCTTCATCAAGAAGGGTGAGTACAACGTAACGTATTTAGCCTTGCGCTTGGCACGCTTTGGCGCTGCAGCGACTTCGGTTGCGGTGTTTGTTGATTCTGCTGACTCCGCTTTCGCGGATTTGGCGGACTTTTTGGTCCCTGCCATGCGTACTCCTGTACGATGCTCGTAAGTAAAACGGCCTCTAAGATACGGGTTCTTGTGGAAAAAACCAATAACCTGTAGCCAGATGAGGGGTTTACCGAGCCTTTGCCAGTGTAGCCTTCAACTTTTGGATAACCGGTACGGGAGTGGGGTCAACCCCGTTGAGCAGAGCAAGGTGGTACGACGTCCAATCTCCTAGATAGATGGCCGTAAACATCCGTGCCAGAAGGGACTTACCCGAACCTTCCACGGTGGTGACGCCCCCTACCGAACCCTTGATGATGGACTGCAAGGCATCAAAACGGATCTTCGTGCGCTCGTGGTCGTCCTGGTCGCGCAGGAGAACAACCTCAAATGGTTTGGTCTTACCCTTTGGGAACTGCCAGCCATTGATCTCGTTATGATTCATCTCCGGCAACATGTTGCCAAAGGCCACCTGCTTGGCATTTTCTTGGATCTGTCCGCGCCAGCGGAGGTTTACCGCATCCATGCGTTCGGACGCTGAGTAGATCACGGGATAGGTTCCCTGTAGCTTCTTCGCCAGCACGAGAGCCGGGTTCTTGGCCGCCTTGGACGCGTACGTATCACGCACAGCTTCGAGCTCGCGAACAAGCTCGTTCACCCCACGAGAATTCATGCGTATGCCATGGGCATCAATAATTCCCGATCGGCCAAGAGCTACCAGTAGCGGAAAGAAGGAGAATGCCAGTGCACAGCGCGGTTGAAACCCTGGAGGGATGTTGATGACCGGCACACCCCACGTCACGGCCTTTTGTTGAAGCGTACCCCCGGTCGTGATGGCCAAGGAGCGCATGGTCTTCTTGCGAACCTGGTCAAAGGCCGAGAGTGTCTCCTCGGTTTCGCCCGAGTAGCTGCTGACAATCACGTTGGTATCGCCGTTCATCCACTTTGGGGCCGTATAGCTTCGGTGGACGGAAATGTCCAAATGCTCACCCCATTCGACGGAGGCCAGAAAGCTGCGCAAGAGATCGCCGCCAATGGCCGAGCCACCTAAGCCGAAGATAGCTATACGGTTAGATACGGGTGCCTGACGGAAAATCGGAGCCTGCTCGCCAATCTCAATTGCCTGCCGAACCTGTTCGGGGAACGAGTACAATACGCTGAACATGTCCTGTGTGTCGAGCTGGGCAGCCGGATTTCGCGGCATAAAGAGACTCCTGGAGGTAATCCGAGTAAGGGCACGAATATAACCGCATGCGTGACCTATCCAAGGGAAAAACGGAAAAAAATGACGTCAGTGCGCTATGTTGCGAGCCATGAAACGCACAACATCCCTTCTTCTTGCAGCATACGCGGCACTGATCGTGTTTGGATCAACCGTGAGTGCTGCTCAAGCGCCAACGTGGATCCTGAGCATTCCTCCGGTAGGACAGCTGCAGACGGTGTCGCCCACCACAACGGTTCAGTCGCCAGATGGCACGTTCTTGGCCACTGTGATGGATTTGCGATACTACATTTCCGGCATCGAGCTCGTGACGCGCGACCAACAGGTGATTCCGCTCACGGATGTCTACCTCCTCGTGGATCTGGCCAATCGCGTGCAGGAATATGATCTCGGATCGTGGCCGACGATAGATCCTGCCAGCATTGTTGGTTTGCGCTTCCACATCGGTGTGGACGAGGCCCGCAACCATCTGGATCCCACAACCTATCCGCCAACGCATCCTCTGGCTCCTCAGAATCCCACCATGCACTGGGGCTGGGCCGCCGGCTATCGCTTCTGCACGTTCGAAGGCATGGCCGGTGCCATCGGTACGACTCCGCAGGTGCCGTTCGAGATTCATGCCGTAGGCAATGATCTGTACACACAGGTTGAGATTCCAACCTACTGGATCCAGGTGGCCGACGCACGTGTCGTGATCACCATGGGTGCGGACTATGCGAACCTGTTTACGGGCATCGAAGCACAGTGGGGTCCGATCGAGCATGGCAACGGGCCGGACGCCGTGAAGCTGATGCGCAACTTCGCCGAACGTGTCTTTGCCGTGCCAACGTCGGTACCATCGCCGATCGACGACACACACCGGCAGCAACGTCCACAACTTGTCACACATCACGTGCAACTGCCTCATACAGGTGGTCCGTATCACACCGTGCAGGTCTATGCTCTGATGGGTGACGAGGTGACCTCTAGCACGATGATCGATGATCGAGGATCGTTGGATGTGCGTCTGGATGTTCAGTCACTGTCTCCAGGAATGTATATGGTAGTCGCTACCGACGTCGCCGGTCGTCAGCACCGTTCCTGTTTTGTTCGCGTGCCGTAAGTCATGAGAAGGCTGGCACCATGGATCGTGTGCTTCGGGATCGCCCTTGCCGGTTGCGCGGATACTGTAGCTCCGGTGCCTGCGGCACCAAAGGCCTTGCCTCCGGGCTTCGGCCCCATGCCACATCCCGAGGATAATCAACCCACCGAGTCGCGGATACAGTTGGGGAGGTTGCTCTTCCATGATCAGCGGCTGTCGAGCGATGGCTCCGTTTCCTGCGCCAGTTGTCATCAGGCAGACTATGCCTTTGCCGATCACCAGCCGGTGAGTGTTGGAGTTTTCGGCCGGCGGGGCACGCGCAACGCACCATCGCTGATGAACGTGGGCTACCGACCACACTTCATGAGGGAGGGGGCTGTGCCCACGCTCGAGATGCAGGTATTGGTTCCGATTCAGGAGCATGCCGAGTTCGACATGAACATCGTAGACGTTGCAGTACGGCTGGGAGCCGACAGCGCGCTACAGCAGCTCAGCAGGGCGGCCTACGACAGGTCGATCGATCCCTACGTGGTCACGCGCGCCCTCGCGGCCTACCAGCGCACCCTTGTTAGCAGTGGCTCTCGGTACGATCACTTTGTACGCTTCAATGATCCAGCCTACCTGACGGATGCAGAGCGGCGAGGCATGTCGATCTTCTTCGACCAGCGTGCGGCGTGTGCCGAATGTCATGCGCCTCCGCACTTCACAACCTTCGGCTTCGCCAATAATGGTCTCTACGCCAGCACACGTGATCGGGGCCGCGCACGCCTCACCGGACGTGCCGAGGACGATGCCGTGTTCAGCATCCCCTCGCTCCGGAACAGTGCTGTGACAGCCCCCTACATGCATGATGGATCTGTCATCAACCTCAAGCGCGTACTACAGCACTATAACGACGGAGGTGCGGGACATCCCAACCAGGATCACCGTATTCGCGCGCTTGGCCTGACGGAGCAGGAGTTGCTGGACCTCGAAGCGTTCCTTCGCAGCTTGACCGATGCCGAGTTCATTCATTCACCTGCACTCCGGAAGTAGATCATGCTCCGCATCCTCCTTGTTGTTCTTGCTCTTGGTGTGACGGTGGTTGGCTGCAGTCAGACAACCGTCGAGCCTGTGGATCCACCAGTGTACGATCCTACACCCTTCATGCTGAATCTGAAGGGGCTTCCACCGCCGCCAGGAATGCCTCCTGACAATCCGCTTACGGTGCAGGGTGTCGCACTGGGAAAGATGCTGTTTCATGAGCGTCAGCTGTCGGCAACCGGCACGCAGTCCTGCGCCGATTGTCACGTGCAGAGTGCGGGATTCAGTGATGGCCGACGTTACAGCGTCGGGGTGCGGGGAGCAGAGGGTACGCGGCAGTCGATGGCCATCTTTAACCTAGCGTGGCGTCGTCCCGGGCCACAAGGTGGTTTCTTCTGGGACGGCCGGTCGCAACAACTCCGCCACCAGGTGTTGATTCCGATCCAAGATCCCGTGGAAATGGATGCCGATCTCGATGACATCATCGCACGGTTGCAGGCTTCGGAGGGATATCGCAACCAATGGATTCGTGCCTTTGGGACGGATTCGATCACTTCGCGCACGTTGAGTCTGGCACTCGAGCAGTTCTTGCTAAGTGTCGTGTCGGGCAATACGCGTTTCGATCGCGCACAGCGTGGAGAGTTGCAGTTGTCACCCGCCGAGCAGCGTGGACGCGATCTATTCTTCCGCGAGGTGGATCCTCTCCGAGGCATCAAGGGGGCAGAGTGCTTTCACTGCCACGGTGGTCCGCAGTTCACCAACAGCCAGTTCATGAACAACGGGCTGGATGCCGAGGCCGGATTTGCGGATCTAGGCCGGTTCCGGGTAACGCAAAACCCCAGGGATCGGGCGCGATTCCTTTCACCCACGCTCCGCAACATTGCT
>JAURGP010000032.1 GCA_030833725.1 Candidatus Kapaibacterium sp.
ATGCTCAGAAACTTCGCGGCGGTAGGATCTCGGTCAAGACCGTGGCTGATGGTCAGGTGTTTACCACGCTGGACGGCAAGGAGCGTGCGATCACCGATACCATGCTCATGATCTGTGATCAGGTGGGGCCGGTAGCCATTGCCGGGGTGATGGGTGGTCAAAACTCGGAGATCGACCACGATACCACATCGATCGTTCTGGAGAGTGCCTACTTCCTGCCATCGAGTATCCGAAAAACAGCCAAGACCCTCGGCCTGAGTACTGATGCCTCGTATCGTTTCGAGCGAGGTGTAGACATTGGTAACGTGTTGGGTGCTCTCGAGCGTGCAACGCAACTCATCCTGGAGTTGGCAGGGGGCTCTGCGGGTGTAGTGGAAGAGGTCTATCACCAGAGTCAGGATCCAGGAGCTCCGATCCGTGTCCGCTACCATCGCATCTCTGCGATCAATGGAATCGACGTTGATCCTCGAACCATCCGGACCATGCTTGCTGCGATAGGATGTTCCGTCGCCGAGCATGATGACGAGAGCTGCTGGGTGGTGCCTCCTACATGGCGTGTCGACATCAACGAAGAGATCGATCTGGCTGAAGAAGTGATGCGCCTTGTTGGCATCAATAACATTCCAGCTTCCGAGTGGGGCCGATTAAACATGACCGGTGCCACACTACCCAACGCCGTGCAGGCAGCGGGAGGTCGTGCGCAACTGGCACGACGGACCACCGTGCGCACGCAGCTTGCCGCTCGTAGTTATGCCGACTGCATCACGGCCGTGTTGCAGTCGCCTGAGATGGCCGTATGGGGCTTGCCGGCAGCGGCGCCTCCGGTACGTCTGCGGAATGCCCTCGGGCTGGAGTTCTCGGCAATGCGTAGCTCGCTGGTGCCAGGTCTCCTGGCAGCTGCTGGCCGGAACCTCCGACACGGCCGCTCCACTCTGCGATTGATGGAGATCGGTTCGGTGTTTGCCCATGATGCCACGCATCCCGAGGGCGTGCGACAAACGGAGCGGCTGGCGCTGGTCGTGGTGGGGCACGAGCCTCAACACTGGAGTAGTCCCGCCCGAGCCCTTGACTTGTATGATATTCTTGGAGACCTGCAGATCCTCGGTGCCGTGCAGGTAGACGACCGCGTCGCACCAGAGGCACAACTGTGGTCCGACAATCGCGCGGCGTTGACGATGCGTGGCACTACCATTGGGTGGGTTGGCCAGATCGACCCGGCACTCGCCAGCATGGAGGACATCGCCGTGCCGGTGTATGCCGCCGAGATCGATCTGAGGACAGTACCCTCTGCGGAACCGCGGTACACGCCGGTAGCCCCGTACCCAGCCATCCAGCGCGACGTGGCACTCGTGCTTGAAGAAGCCACCACGGCCGCCGAGATTGTGCGTAGCGTGCGCCTTTCTGCCGGACAGCTGTGTACAGCAGTGGAGGTGTTTGACGTGTACCGCAATGAGCAGCAACTAGGTGTGGGTAAGAAGAGCGTTGCTGTCGCACTCATCTTCCAAAGCCGTGAGCGTACGTTGGTAGATGCCGACGTCGATGCCTCGATGCAAGCCGTGTTGGCTGCGGTGCAGGCTCAGCTCGGTGCAAGCGTACGAGGTCTACGGTGAGTGCGGGCAGTCACGAGGCACATCAGGAGCCTCATCAGGAGCCTCGTCAGGAGCCTCGTCAGGAGCCCCTTGAGGAGCCCCTTCAGGAGCTCTGGACGCAGATTCGCACAGCTGCTGAGCTGATCGGCGTGTTGCGTCAGGAGAATCTCAGCCTGAAGGCTGATGCTGCGGCACTGGAAGCGTTGGCAAGCCGGTTGGAGGCCTTGGCGGACCGCCTGGAGGAATTGGGTGAACTTTCGTAACTTTATGGTGTACAATTAGTAACAACCGACGCTGAGCCGACCTATGTCGAAGGCGATTCGTGTAACCATTGGTGGAAAAGAGCTTACTCTTCGTGGAGAACACGAGGAGCTTATTAGATCGTCCGTTCGGGAAGTCAATCAACAACTTCAAACGCTTCAGGAATCCATTCCAGATCAGTCCACGTCCATGCTGCAGACGTTAGCAGCGTTGAACCTGGCAGAACAGTACCTCACCTCTGAAGAACGCCGAGCAGCAGATGCTGCGGCCCTCGAGGTTGCGGTGCGCGAGATCGAGAGGATGACTGCCTACTTGAAGCAGGCCTGCAGCTGAGGCACATCGGCAACGATGGAGCCCACTGTGCCAACCGAACATCCATCCGTGTGACCAGCACGACTCCCAACGCGTAGAGGTTCAGGAGGAAGCGTAGCCGCATTCTTCTGTTGTCGCACGTTTGAAAAGAACCGTATAAATTTTTCAACCAGGGAATCAGGCTCTGGCTTTCAATGGCAGGCCTCAACTGCAGTGCAATACCTGCAGTAATGGTGCAACCGGCTGTGCTGGTTGCCGCACTTCGGGTGCAGCCATTCAGTGGACGTCAGCGAAAGCAAGGATGGTACCCACAGTGCGGAAACGGTGGTTCTTTTTCTACCTCGGGGGACTTCGGTCCCTGTCGCGGAAGAATGCGGCTCATTTTTACAAAAGGAGTTTGCATGGATAGCACGACCATGGGAATCGTCATCATCGCCGGGGGGGCGATTGTGGGATTCCTGATATCATTCCTCGTTGGCAAGAAGTCGGCAGCTGCCGCTCTTGCTGAGGCGGAGGCCAAGGCCCAAGCCCTGGTCAGTGAGGCTGGCAAGGAAGCCAACGCCCTCAAGAAAGAGAAGCTACTCGAGGCCAAGGAAGAAATCTCACGCGAGAAGCGGAAATCCGAGCAGGAGCGCGATCAGCGCGATGCCAAGGTCCGCCAAGCGGAAAAGGACATCAAGCGTCGTGAAGAAGCCGTAGATGAACGGTTCGAAACGATCTCCAAGAAGGAAAAGCAGCTCGCTCAGAAGGAGCAGGAACTCACCACCAAGACGTCGTCCATCGAGAAGAAAGTCCGTCAGATCGACGAACTCGTCACCGAGCAGACGTCCCGTCTGGAGCGCATCACCGGCATGAGCAAGGACGACGCCAAGAAGTTCCTGATGGAAAATCTGGTAAACGACGCCAAGGCCGAGGCTGCACAGATGATCAAGGACGTGCGGGACGACGCCAAGGTAAACGCCCGCAAGGAAGCACAACGCATCGTGCTGATGGCCATTCAGCGCACGGCTAGCGACCACTGCGTGGAAAGCACGGTATCGGTGGTCACCATTGCCAACGACGAGATGAAGGGTCGGATCATTGGTAAGGAAGGTCGCAACATCCGCGCCTTTGAGGCTGCCACCGGAATCGACCTGATCATCGACGATACGCCTGAAGCAGTGGTGATTAGTGGCTTTGACGCCTTCCGCCGCGAAGTGGCCCGTGTGGCCCTGGAGCGCCTGATGGGCGACGGCCGGATTCACCCAGCGCGTATCGAGGAAGTGGTCGAGAAGGTCACTAAGGAGCTGGAAGAAGAGATCATTCGCGTGGGTGAGAATGCCCTGATGGAACTCGGCATCCACAACATCCATCCGGAGCTGGTGCGTCACATCGGTCGTATGAAGTACCGCTCTTCGTACGGACAAAATCTACTCCAGCACAGCATCGAAGTGGGATATCTGTGCGGTATTATGGCTAACGAGCTGGGCTTGGACGTGAACATGGCCAAGCGCGCCGGTCTGCTGCACGACATCGGCAAGGTGGTGGATCGAGATCTCGAAGGTCCGCACGCCCTACTTGGCCTGGAACTGACGAAGAAGTTCAAGGAGCATCCGCTGGTTGTCAATGCCGTGGGTGCCCACCACGACGACATCGAAATGGAATCTCCGATCGCCGTACTGGTGCAGTCGGCCGACTCGATTTCGGGTGCTCGTCCGGGTGCTCGCCGCGAGTCGCTGGAGAACTACGTCAAGCGTCTGCAGCAACTCGAAGAGATCGCTACGTCCTTCGACGGCGTTACGAAGACCTTTGCCATCCAGGCAGGTCGCGAGGTGCGCGTGATGATCGAGCCGGAGCGCATCGACGACTTGCGCGCCGACCAGTTGGCTACCGACATTGCCAAGCGCATTGAAACCGAGATGGAGTATCCGGGTCAAATCCGCGTGACGGTGATTCGTGAGCGCAGGTCATCGGCTATCGCCAAGTAGTGTTGCCGAAACCATAGAACTACCAGAGATACCGGGCCGTAATCGAGAGATTGCGGCCCGGTGCGCTTATACCACTGCCAAACGTGTGGTAGTTCAGATCGAACAGGTTCTCGAGCAGGATGTTCACCTCTACATCTTGCAGGGGTTGCACCCGAGCAGAGAGGTCCAACCGGTTCCAAGCTGGAGTGCCATCGGCTGTGTAGTTGATGCCAATCTTGCTCACCTCGTCGATGGGAATCTGACGAAATGTTTGGGCGGCGGCCCACCAGAACTGCGCACCAACCGACCAACGAGATTGGCGCCACTCCAGTTGTAGGGTGCCAAATGCTGGAGGGATGTCACTGACAGCTGACTGATCCTCCGGGTTGACGCCATAGGTGTAGGCTGCGGTAGCCAACGCATGCAGGCGATCGACTACAGCGCCCTGGACGCGAACGGACAACCCTGAAATCCGAGCCTGACCCACGTTGGTGTTAGCAAAGATGGCGGTAGGTACTCCGTCCAGTTGGATCGTATCGGCGCCATTGAGTGAGGATGGCCGTACTTCAATGGCATCGCTTGCAAACGACGTATAGCCGTTCACATCGGCGGTGAATCCTCGCCAGATGCGCCAGTTGAGCCCCGCCTCGATCGTTCTGACGTACTCTGGACCCAGATTCGCATTGGGAATTACCAGCAAGCCAGGACCGGTTTCGAAGACCTTGGCGATGTCGTCCACATTTGGTGCACGAAAGCCAGAGGCTGCGTTGCCGTGTACGGTGAAGACATTGGAAACCTTCCACGTAGCTCCGATGGAGCCCGTTACCGCACCAGTGGACAGCGAAAGATCCGTAAACGGATAGGGGAATAGGGTGGTATCGCCAATCGACGAACGAAGATCGTACCATGTAGCACGGAGGCCACCGGCCAACGTGAGGCGGTCCGACACCCCGTAGCGGAGCTGCGCATAGCCGGCGCCCGACCAGACGGTGCTACCGCCGTCGGGATAGCGCGAGGCCGTCGGTGTTCGTTGTCCGGTTGTGATACTTGTATGATGAGCCTGCGACTGGACGTCATTCACAAAGACTTCCGCCCCATAGTAGAGGTCCAGCTCGTCGGCATTGTCGGTCAGTTCCTGACGGAAGTCCGCATTAATGGATCCCACCCATACCGCTTCGTTCTGGCTGCGTAACAGATCCGATTGAAAGGGGCGATCGTGCCGGGACTCGGTGGTGTACTGCATCGAGGCCGTGATGGTGGCATCCGGCCGGCGATACGTGAGCGAGTGCATCGTAAACAGCTGTGGGCCGTAGTACCACTCGGCAAATCGTGGCTGGTTGTTCCGAGTTTCCAGCAAGCGATCATAGCGGGGGACGTTCGACGACGTCGTGAAGATGCCACCGTACTCCAGCGTGGTCCGATCGTCGAGGCGCCAGTGCAGGTTTTGCAGAACATTCAGTTGATCATAGCCAGACCCTACCTGTACCTCGGGTCGTGTATTGACTACCAGACTGTCACGACCGTCGAATCGCTGCACGTACCATGGCCGGCGTCCAAAGTCTGGATAGGCCGGCATGAAGCTCGCGCCACCGCGAAGATCGCCGAAGCTGGATACAGAAATCACCGTCGACGAGGCAAGGTCGGCAGAACCAAGATCGATCGCAACACTGCCTGCAGCAAGGTTGGCTGCCGAGGCATAGCGCAGCCATGTTGAGCCCCCTACGTGGAGCGCCGAATCAGCAGCGTTATCAGCACCTTCGGCAAACGTTGGCCGACGTGTGGTAAACACCATCACTCCGCCCATGGCATCACTACCGTACTGCACGGAACCCGGCCCCATGAGCACCTCCATGCCATCTAGGGCAGCAGCGTCCACGGTGATCGAGTTCTGCAGGTTACCCGAGCGGTAGATCGCATTGTTCATGCGAACACCGTCGATCACCAGGAGTACCGAGTTGGCAGCATAACCGCGAAGCATGGGAGAGCCCCCTCCCAATTGCGACTTCTGCACGTGAACCAGTCCCGTGGTTGCCAGTGCATCAGCTGTGGTAGGGGGCTGCTGGCGCGTGATCTGCAGCGGCGTTACAGACAGAATCTCTCGGGAGACGGTGCTGGCGCGCTCTTCCCAGCGAGAGGCACTCACAACGACGGGAGATGTGTCAACGCTGTCAATGCCTGAGGAGTCGGATGCCGTCGATGCTACGATGGTCAGCGAGAGGAGTAGGGGAGCAAACATCCTACGAAGTTACCAACAGCACCACTCCTGCTACAGCAACAATGGCACCGGCTACGGACTGCCAGCGGATTCGCTCATGCTGGCGTACGGCCGCTACAGCCATCACGAGAAAGGGGACGAGTGAAAAGATTGTCTGTGCGACGGCCACGCCCAACTCATTGGCGGCGTACAGCGACAGTGACACCCCGGTTACTGGCCCCAGCAGCGTGGCGATTGCCATGGTGCGTGCACCAGCACGGTCGGCAAAGGCTTCACGCAGTGGACGGATACGGTCGCGACGAAGAGCATCGAGGAGGTAGGTTAACGAGAACCCGACGATCATGCGCAGGTGTGCGGCATGAACAACGTGCAGCTCGGGGCCGCTATAACCGTCGTACCCGTCGTAACCAGAAAGTCCAATCTTTGCCAGTACCAGACCAAAGCCCTGGCACAGTGCACCTCCTATTGCCATCAGTACTCCCGTCGTGAACGTGCCATAGCCCTCGCGGTGGACGTCGGTCCGCTCCTCGGCAGAGCTCATGGCCCACATCACGCCACCAATCGAGAGCCCCATACCCAACATCCCAACCACTGAAATGGTCTCCTGCAAGAGCAGCCAACCCCCAATGCCAGCGGCAACCGGGGAGATGGTGCCGATCACGCTCTGTCGACGAGCACCTAGGATACGTAAGCCGGTAAAGCCGAAGAAATCACCTACGGTAAGGCCTACGAGCGCCGAAGCACCCAGCCACATCCACTGATGGGTGGTAGGCAGGGTCCAAAGCTGCCACGGTCGCTGCCATGGAATCAACGTGCTAAAGGCGATGGCCAATACGGCGGTGGCCCCGGCTGCCAGCAGCAATCGACTGCGATTGAGCAGGGCGGGAGGAATCCGACGTGACGCCGTCAGAAAGGCAAAGGTGCCGCCAGTCCAGGCAAACAGAGTACCGATGGCTGCAAGGAGTCCAAACAACATCGTAGTGGTATGAAGGCGACAAAAAAAATGCGGAGGCCCCTTAGGACCTCCGCACATGGTGCTCTAGGCGAACCTACCTGTTCTTCTTCTTGTGACGGTTCTTACGAAGCCGCTTCTTGCGCTTATGCGTTGCCATCTTATGGCGCTTCCGCTTCTTTCCGCATGGCATAGGAGGATCCTAGTGAATGATGATAAACGGTGTTATGGTTGATTACTTCGCTGGTTGCTGTTGTTGCTTGAGAACTTCTGCTGCCGTCTTGCCAATCTGACTGGACGGGTCGGCGGCAACGACACGCTCCATCCACATCTTGCTCTGCTCTACCTGACCGAGTTCATACGTCATGAAGGCCATGTTATACATCGCCGTCTGGTTGCCCGGATCGGCATCGATCACCCTGAGAAGCAGTTGCTCGGCGTCCGTGTGACGTCCTTGCTTGAACACCACAAAGGCGCGGTCGATGGCTGCTGCCGTATTGCGCGGATCGATACTGTCGAGAAAGCGATTGTAGTACACTTCCGCAACAGCAAAGGCTCCGAGGTCATAGGCAATGTTGGCAGCTGAGATCACCAGCATGCTGTCGAGAGGGGCATCCTCCAGTCGCTGCTGAACCATCAACAGCATCTTCTCCAGCGTGTCGGTGCGCTCTTGCTGAGCCTGCTGAGCTTCACGTTGTGCTGCTCGCTGCTCGGCCAAGGGCCGTCCCTCTTCTTGCGCCTGACCCACAAGGTATCGCTGGACACCATATGAGACACCGGCTACGAAAAGAACAATTCCTACCGCGACAAACCACCTCCAAGGGGCAGCTCCACGATGCTCCGAAGTGGTCATTCCAATGCTGAGCTGGTGGTGCTATCCGCCGTGGCAGACAATTGATCCCGCTGATCTTGTTGATGCTCCACCTGGCCGTTGGCATCTCCGGCGTGCTGTGTGCGAACCCTCTCCATGAACTCCGAGGACACCTTGAACGTCGGAATGAAGCGCTCTTCCAACGGCACGGGGTCACCCGTGCGCGGATTGCGAGCCATCCGAGGCTTGCGACTCTTGACCGAGAACACACCGAAGCCACGCAGCTCGATCCGCTTCCCCTCGGAAAGCGACTCAATAACGCTCAAGAGAAAACCGTCTACGACAGCTTTCGTCTCAAACTTGGTCAGCCCCGTCTGCGTCGCAATCTTGTCGACGATATCGGCTTTGGTGACGTTCACAGGATCCTCAGTCGTACACGATAGATAGACACCAAATCTACGGAAGCTGTTAGAAATACACAACGTTAGCTGAAGAGAATGCCGAAGTTTTTCCGCACGTCAGTCCCTGCCGGGATGGTATGTTTGTGGTCTTGTAACTGCAGTACACCTGCAGTCCAGATGCCATTAACGTGTAGCATTGGTGGAAAGTAGCCGAGTGAAGTGGTCGCAACAGGATCTATCCGGAGATGAAGAAGCACTGCGGGCCACGCTGGCGGACAGCGGAAGGCTACCTCGGCACGTTGCCATCATCATGGATGGGAATGGACGGTGGGCGCAGCTGCGTCGTCGCCCCCGCATCGAGGGGCACCGTGAGGGTATGGAGAGCGTGCGCGATGCGGTGAAGACCAGCTCTCAGCTGGGGATCTCCCATCTCACCCTCTATGCCTTTTCTACGGAGAACTGGAAGCGTCCTGCAGGCGAGGTTCGATTCCTGATGAGTCTCCTCGAGACGTATCTGCGGAAGGAACTGGCTGAATTGCATGCCAACGATGTCCGTATTCGAACCATCGGCAAAACCAATGCTCTACCGCGATCGGTCCAGCACGTCCTCGAAGAGGCCATGGAGCAGACATCAGCCAATACCGGGCTGACGCTTACTCTTGCGCTGAGCTACGGTGGCCGGCAGGACATCGCCCGGGCTGTACAGATGATTGCCTTCGATGTGCGTCGCGGCAAGCTCTCGCCGGAGGATCTCACCGAGGAAGCCATTGCCTCGCGTCTGCAAACGGCGTCGATGCCGGATCCAGACTTGGTGATCCGCACCAGTGGCGAGATGCGCCTGAGCAATTTCCTGCTCTGGGAGGCCGCCTACACTGAGATCTATGTTACCGACCAACTCTGGCCGGATTTTCGCCGCAGCGAGTTCATGCATGCCATTGCCGACTTTGCCTGTCGCGAGCGTCGTTTTGGAAAAACGAGTGCCCAAATTGCCCAGGCCCCCTCACCGGATATGTCGACCCTTCAACGGATTCTGCATGCGTTTCGGTAAGGGGCTTGCCGTTCTTGTGGTGATGCTGTTCAGTGTGGCAGCTGTTGTCGGTCAGCCGCAGCAGCGCCTACCTATCATAGCCGGTATCACGGTAGACGGTCTTACCCAAGGCGAGGATGCCGAGACGGTGGTGGCCTACTCCGGCTTGCGCGTGGGGCAGGAAGCAAAGCCGGACGATCTCGTCACAGCCATTCGAAATCTGTGGAATCGCCGAACGTTTAGCGACGTCCAGATTGTCAAAGAGCGCGAAACCGCACTTGGAGTGTTCCTGGTGATCAAGGTGCAGCCTGCACCTCGGTTGCGGAACCTGATCATCGAGGGTAACGATGACCTCTCTACGGACGACATCCTCAAGGCCATCGACAAGCGCACGGGTGATATCATGTCGGCCTACGATGAGTACGACACTCGTCTGCGCGTGAAAAACCTGTACCGGAAAGAGGGGATGCTCTTCGCTCGGATCGAGAGCGAATTAGTCCCGACGGACTCGATGAATGCCTTCGACCTGCGGATGACCATCGATGAGGGTGTGGAGTACTCGGTGTCTTCGATCGAGTTCGAGGGCAATCAAATGTTCACCAGCGATGAGCTGGCGGCTGCCTTCGGCGAAACCAAGACGAAGGAATGGTACGAGTTCTGGTCGTCGAACGACTACGATGCCGAGAAGTACGAAGCCGACAAGAAATTGCTGGAGCAGTGGTTCCTCGAAAAGGGCCTGCTGGATGCTGAAATCCTAGGTGATACGGTGGTCTTCGACGACGTCAATGAGACCGTCACCCTGCGCATACGTATTCACGAAGGGCCTCAAGTCTACCTGCGATCAGTCACGTTTGAAGGCAATACGGTGTATCCGTCGGAGATCCTCAAGCTGCGTCTTGGAGTGAATCCTGGAGAGCTCTACAATGGCAAGGTGATCTCCCAGAACCTGTCCATGAACGAAACGCAGACCGACGTTGCCTCGCTCTACAACGACAACGGCTACCTGTCTGTGCGTCTGGAACCTGATCTGCGACGCGTGGCAGACGACTCGGTTGACCTCGTTATTCGTGTGCTGGAAGGTGATCGATTCAACATTCGCAAGATCTCGATCGCTGGAAACACGAAGACGCGCGACCGTGTGATTCGTCGAGAGTTGTTCACTCGTCCAGGTGATTACTTCAACCGAGCAGCCATCATTCGATCGCTGAAGGGTCTGGGCATCCTCAACTACTTCAACCCCGAGAACCTCCAACCTCAGGTGATCCCAGTCGATAACACCAATGTGGACGTGGTGTACACCGTCGAGGAGCGCTCAACCGATACCTTCAACGCCTCGATCGGCTTTGCTGGTGTATTCGGTTTGACGGGATCGGTGGGCGTTACCCTCAACAACTTCGACATCACGGAGCCGCTTCGTGGCGGTGCCGGGCAGATCCTTGCGTTTCAGTGGGAGTTCGGTCAAGCCTCGCGGTTGCAGACCTTCCAACTCTCGTTTACCGAGCCGTGGCTGTTTGGTGAACCAACGACCGTTGGCTTCAACATCTTTGATACACAGCAGAACTTCAACATCAGTTTGCGCCGCACCGGCGCACAGATCAACGTCGGACGACGCTTCCGCTTTCCGGACGACTTCTTCCGTGGCGACTGGAGCTTGGGCTTCGAGCGCATCGAGAGCAATACGGCGTCGATCTTCTCGAGGGCTGGAACCAATACGGCCCTGACCGTCTCGCAGACGATTTCCCGTACATCGTACGACAACATGATCTTCCCAACGTCAGGTTCACGCTTCGCGTTGAGTCTGCGCGGAACAACCGGTTTCCTCGGAATCGGTACGACGGACTTCGGCAAGGTGAACTTCAACTTCGACATCGTCAACCCGCTACTGAGCATCAATGGTAATCCACGTCTGGTGCTGTACTTGGGCTCGCAGATGGGCTACGTTGATGGATTTGCCAACGATACCACCATCCCTCCTCAGGAACTCTTCTACATGGGTGGTAACGGCTTGGGTGGCTTTGCCTTGACTCCCTTGCGGGGCTACCGCGACAACTCCATCGGCCCCTTGGCACCGAATGGCCAGAACCTCGGTGGCAGGATCATGACCCGGTTTTTTGCCGAGTTCCGCTTTGCCCTGTCGCTCAATCCCATCCCGATCTATTTACTTAGTTTCGCCGAGGCGGGGAACGTGTGGGCGAATATCCGTACGGTAGACCCCTTCGCGTTGAATCGAGCCGCCGGTGTGGGTTTGCGACTGTTGCTGAATCCGATCGGTTTGATAGGTTTCGACGTTGGATACGGCTTCGATCCGGATCCACTTACTGGCGTAACGTCCGGCTGGCAGTTCCACTTCCAGTTTGGTAGGTAACGTCGCGTTTACTGCGATAACACTCCATCATTCTCAACTTTTTCTTCAGGTTCAATCGTATGATTCGCACGCTTGCACTTGCACTTTCCATCGTGGCGCTCGTGGCCGTTGTTGGTGCTGGTACCGCCGCCGAGGCCCAATCCTTTAAAGCTGGATTTGTGAATTCCGAGACCATCATCAAGGAGCTCCCGGATGCTCAGAAGGCATCGGCTGACATCGAAGAGATGGGATTGAAGATTCGCGATACACTGCAGATGATGCAGAAGGAGTTTGAAACACGCATTGCGGACTACCAAAAACAGGAAGCGCTGATGAGCGCCGAAGCGAAGAAGAAGGAAGAAGAGTCGCTGAATGCTCTTCGCATGAGGTTCCTGCAATATCAGGAAACGAAAACCGCCGAAGTACAGCAGATGCGCGAGAGTTTCCTGCGTCCGATTCGTGAGAAGGTTCAGAAGGCTATTGCCGACGTTGCCAAGGAAGAGAAGCTGACGATGGTACTCGACAAGGCCGTTGGTGTTGTGCTGTACTCCGAGGACTCAGCCGACATCACCTTCAAGGTGTTGGATCGCATGAAGCGCGGATCGAAGTAGTCTCGTTTCACCCACGATGGCGTGTGCTCATGGTAGATCGTCTGGTAGATCGTCTGTTGTCTGTCCGAGGAGTTCTTCTGCTGCTGTGCGGCATGGCAGCGCTTTCTGTTGCCCAGGCGCAGAAGATCGGTTACGTGTCTACTGAGACGATCCGGAAGAAGTATGTGCCATCGATGCAGGCTGAGGAGCGCCTCAAACAACTCGTCGACGGTTGGAAAACCGAACTCGAACAGTTCCGACGGGACATCGACGATCTCGAACTAGAGATGAAGAAGAACCGCCTCATCTGGGGCGATTCTGAGCGCGACCAGAAGCAGCGTGAGCTGGATGATCGCAAGCGTCAGCGCGATAAGTTCGCCAGAGACAAGTTCGAGCCAGGTGGTGAGTACGATCGTACCACCGAGGAGCTGTACAAGGAGATCTGGGAGAAGATTCACCTTGGAATCCAGAAAGTGGCTGCTGCCGACGGCTACGACATCGTGTGGGACAAGAGTGCGCAGCCACTGGTGTACGTCAACGCCAAATACGACCTTACGGTGAAGGTCATGCAAGAGCTCGGTATTGACGCCGACGAACTGGAGCGGAAGCAGAAAGAAGTCATCGATGCCGATCCACGGAATCTGAAACAGCAGGAGACGCGTACGCGGCGATCACGCCGGCGCAGCACGGCGCGTGAGCCGGAGCCAACACCGTCGCCGGATGAAGCCGTGCCTCCATCGATGCGCGAGGGGCAGTTGCCCAGTAATCTCCCCCCTGCCGTGATTCCTATGGAGCCCCCGACGGAGGTACCACCGCCGCTACCGGCGGACACAACCCAGCCGGCCCCGCCTGAGGAGATTCCACGTTGAGGTTCTCTGTAACGGTCCACGATCTTGCACACCAGTGCGATGGTCGGATCGCCGAGGGCGGTCCGTCCACGGAGGTCCTCGTGTGCGGCCTTTCCACGCTAGATCAAGCCACGGCAGACGACGTGTCTTTTTTAGCCAAGGCGGCCTATGCCACCAGGATGGCCACGACGAAGGCCGGATGCGTGCTCGTCTCCGAAGCACTCTACACGCGAACGTTGGCAGAAACCGTACCTCCTGGAACGGCCGTCGTTCTTGTACCCGATGCCTACCGAACATTTGTGCAACTCATGCACCGGGTGGCCGTTGGGCGACCGTTGCCGGACGGTATGCGTTCACCCACCGCTACGATCGACGCTTCGGCCGAGGTTGCTGCGTCGGCAGCTATCGGTCCAGGTTGTGTGATCGGAGCCGGATGTGTGATCGATGACGGCGTGCAGCTTGTGGCCAACGTTGTGGTCTCTCCCAATGTGCACATCGGTGCACAGACGATTATCCACGGCAATGTGTCGATAGGGCACAACTGTCAGATCGGACAGCACTGCGTGATCCATGCCGGCGTAGTGATCGGTGCTGATGGATTCGGCTACTTTGAACACTCCGATGGAAGCTACGAGAAGGTTCCACAGGTTGGAAACGTGGTTATGGGCGATCACGTAGAAGTAGGGGCTAATACCTGTATCGATCGTGCAGCCGTTGGCAGTACGGTGATTGGTAACGGTGTGAAACTGGATAACCTCGTCCATATCGCGCATGGCGTCCATGTGGGGGAACACACGGCCATTGCTGCTCAGGCCGGCATCTCTGGAAGCGCCACGATTGGCGCACGGAATCGCATTGCTGGCCAGGTCGGCATTGTTGGCCACATCGCTACGGCCGACAACGTCACCGTGATGGCACAGTCAGGAGTCGCCAAGGCCATCAACCAACCAGGTGTCTACTTTGGCTCTCCAGCTAAAGATCACCGCACGGCTCTACGCATTGAAGGGGTACTCCGACGGTTACCGGAACTGGCAGCCGACGTCGAGGAATTGAAGCGTTCGCAGCATTCGCACAACGACACGTCGAAAACATCATGAGTAAGAAACAGTGCACCCTCGGTGGTGAAATCTCCATGTCGGGTGTTGGCCTCCACACGGGGTCGTCCACCACGATGACCTTCAAACCTGCCGAGCCCGATACCGGGTATCGCTTCGTTCGCGTAGACCTACCTGGTTCACCGTCGGTGCTGGCCGTGGTCGACAACGTTGTGGAGATTGCCCGTGGAACGACCATTGCCAATGGTGAGGCACGTGTCTACACCGTAGAGCATGTTCTGGCAGCCATGGTTGGAATGGGCATCGACAACGTCTTGATCGAGCTCGACAATAACGAGCCCCCCGTAGGGGATGGTTCAGCGCTACCGTACGTGGAGATGATCCAGAAGGTGGGGATCGTAGAGCAGGATGCTCCGCGCGAAGAGCTGGTGGTGACCGAACCTATTCGGTACTTCGACGAACTGCGCGGTACGGAGATCGTGGCTCTGCCAAATGACAAGTACCGCGTGACCGTGATGGTAGACTACAACAACCCCGCACTGGGATCGCAGCACACCGGGCTGTTCGATCTCGAGCGAGAGTTTGAAACGGAGTTTGCGCCGGCCCGGACCTTCTGCTTCCTCCACGAAGTAGAGATGCTGCGCGACCAAGGTCTGATCAAGGGTGGGAACCTGGACAACGCCATCGTGATTGTCGACGAAGACATCACCGACGCCGAGCTGCAGGCCAAGCTCAAGGACCTAGGGATCGAAGAAAACGCCGTATTGGGTAGCAGTGGCCTCCTGAACAACAAGACACTCCGGTTCAAAAACGAGCCGGCACGACACAAACTCTTGGACATGATTGGCGATCTGGCCCTGATCGGTACGCGCCTAAATGCGCAGGTGCTGGCTGCACGCCCGGGCCATGCCAGCAACATCGAGTTTGCTCGGATGGTACGGAAACTCTACCAGCAACAGAAGTCGGTGCGGAAGTATCAGCCATCACCGGCCGAAGGTATGGTCTTCGATGCCCAGGCAATTCTGAAGATGATGCCACACCGGTACCCCTTCCTGATGATTGATCGGGTGACCAAGTTCGACGTTGAACAGAAGAAGATCACGGGTATCAAGAACATCACGTTCAACGAACCGCAGTTCATGGGGCACTTTCCCAATCGGCCCATTTTTCCCGGGGTGCTGATCACTGAGGCCATGGCTCAAACAGGCTGTATCCTGCTCACAGCCTATGGTGTTGATCCAGAGCAGAAGCTGGTGGTGTTCACCGGCATGAACAACGTCAAGTTCCGCGGTCAGGTAACGCCGGGCGACCAATTGGTGATGGAGATGTCGCTTGATCGGTTCCGATTTAACATTGCGCAACTCAGTGGGAAGGCCTACGTTGGCAGTACCCTTGTGGCGGAAGCTGAACTTCAAGCTGCTGTTGTTGATCGCGAGGTAGTATCATGACACACATCCATCCCAGCGCCATCGTCTCACCGAAGGCCTCGGTGGGCAGCGATGTGCAGATTGGTCCGTTCTGCGTGGTTGAGGACGACGTTGTCATCGGCAATGGAACCTCGTTGCTCTCCCACGTGGTGCTTGCCAACGGCGCTCGCATTGGCAGCGACGTTCGGCTCCATCCTGGTGCCGTAATCGGTACGGCTCCACAGGATCTGAAGTACGCCGGAGAACCTACCACGGCCGTTGTGGGCGATCGTACCGTGATCCGCGAGTGTGTGACAGTCAACCGTGGTACTACCGCAACCGAAACAACACGTGTCGGAAGCGATTGCCTGCTCATGGCCTATGCGCACGTAGCGCACGACTGCCAGGTGGGTGATCACGTAATTATGGCCAACTCGGTGCAGCTGGGAGGGCATGTTCATGTGGATGACTGGGCGATTATCGGCGGTTTGACCGGCGTGCACCAGTTTGTACGTATCGGTGCGCACTGCATGGTTGCGGCATCATCCATGGCAACTCAGGACATACCACCATATACGCTGGTGGGACGCACGCCGCTCGGTGTGGAAGGCCTGAACCTGGTAGGAATGCGCCGACGCGGGTTTACGGCGGAAGAGATTGATGCCATCAAGCACTTCTTCGAGGTGCTGTATCGTAAGGGGCTCAACGTGTCGGATGCTCTGCAATCGTATCGAGCCCAAACCTCCGAGATCACGCCTCGCGTGCAGGCAGCCATCAGCTTCATTGAGTCGTCGAAGCGTGGCATCTGCCGGATGCGGCATGCGTAGCATGGTTGTTCTTCTGGCACTGTTCTGCGCCGGTTTGTCGCTACAGGCACAGGAACAACCGCACAATCCTGTGTTCAGTGATCCGATTGCCAATCCATTCGAGGCGCGCATCGGCTCGATGTATCAGGTGAGCGATGAACGACTGCGTTTAGACATCGGGGCATCGATGAACTGGATGCGCGACACGCTCATGGCCTTGGGAGTTTCGGATCTGCACGTGGAACTGGGGGCCGACTTCATGACGTGGTCCCGTCTGCGTGTCGAGACCAACTTCAAGTTTCCCGTCGAGACGATCGACTACTGGTTTGGCGTACACGCCAACATCGGTGCGGAGGGTTCACCCTGGCAGGGTAGAGTGCGCGTTGCGCATATCTCGTCGCATGTTGTAGATGGTGCACTTACGAGCAGTGGTAGACTGGTCCCTGAGCCATTCGTCTACAGTAGAGAGTTCGTTGAGGTTCTCATTGCTCACCGGCCTGCGGCCTTTCCCGATGTGCGCTTCTATGGCGGCATGACGGCGGTCTGGGCCACACAGCCGGACGATTGCGATCCGTTCATCCCACAGGCAGGGGTGGACGTTCAGGTGCCAATGGGGGGACCATGGTCCTTCTACGGTGGATACGACGTGCGTCTAGTCGGCATCCGAGATCGCTACCACCACGCCACGGCCTGGCAGGCCGGCGTGAAACTTGCCAATGCCAATGGCACCGGTCTGTTGCTGTCGCTGTATCGCTACCTCGGACGAAGCCTGCACGGCATGTACTATCAAGACTTCGACGACTACTACGCCGTGGGCTTCCAACTGCTCCTGTAACGTGCTCGAAGCTTCCAGACCTTCCGTACCTTTGCGTCACTATGGCAATACAATGTGGTATTGTTGGCCTGCCCAACGTTGGCAAGTCAACGCTCTTCAACGCTCTCACCTCGAACGAAGCCGAGGCTTCTAACTATCCGTTCTGCACCATCGACCCTAACGTTGGGATCGTCAACGTGCCCGACCCACGCCTAAAGGCGCTCTCGGACAAGTACCAGACCGATCGCGAAGTACCCACCACGGTGGAGTTCGTCGACATTGCCGGTTTGGTGAAAGGGGCTTCGAAAGGGGAGGGATTGGGTAATCAGTTTCTCGGAAACATTCGCGCCTGCGATGCCGTAGCGCATGTAGTGCGATGCTTCGAAGAGGATAACATCGTCCACGTTCACGGTGCGGTTAATCCCTTGCACGACATTGATATCATCGACACGGAGTTAATCCTCAAAGACGTCGACTCCGTGGATAAGCGCATCACCGCCCTGCATAAGCTGGTGCGCGCCAACGACAAGGACGCCAAGGCTGAAACAGCTGTGATGGAACAACTACGCGCCCACTTAGACGGTGGAAAGCCGGCGCGGACCTTCGAGCGCGACGATCTGTCTGCGCCGTGGATCAAGATGCTACAGCTGCTCACAGATAAGCCGGTGATGTACATCGCCAACACCGACGAGCAGGGAGCCCGACAGAGCAATGCCTTGGTGGATGCCGTGCGAGCACGAGCAGCGGAAGAAGGTGCCGTGGTGATTCCGATCTGTGCGAAGATCGAATCGGAGATTGCCGTGCTGGAACCGGACGACCGAGCGCTCTTCCTGGCCGATCTCGGCATGGAGGAACCAGGTCTGGATACGGTGATCCGCAAGGCCTATGAACTCCTGGGCCTGATCACCTTCTTCACGGCCGGCAAGAAGGAGACACGGGCCTGGACGGTGCGACGCAATGCGAAGGCTCCACAGGCTGCCGGTGTGATTCACACGGACTTCGAAAAGGGCTTTATCCGTGCCGAAGTCATGGCCTATGTGGATTGGGAGCGCCTTGGAAGCGAGCAGGCGGTGAAGGATGCGGGTCTGTACCGCGTCGAGGGCAAGGAGTACGTGGTCAAGGATGGTGATATCATGTACTTCCGGTTCAACGTCTAATGGCTGTACTTGGACATACCGCCTATGTTGAGGTTGCCAGCCCAAACCTCGACAACCTCCTCCAGGATCTGTCGATGCTGGAGTTTACCCTTCAGAGCGATCTGCTCACCGACGGCCAACTTCTGCTGAAGTGTCAATCGGGCTCGGAGCAGGTTCTGGGGATTACCTACGTTACAGATCGTCCCACACGTGAGGTACCAATGCTGCCGGCTCTGCACCTTCAGGTCAGCAGCGGTGCAGCCGACGAAGCCATCCAGCGCAGCGGTGAGCGTAACGCTCTACTCGGCTACCTTGACGCCATCGTGATTCCATCTGCGAATCCCGTCGCAGATCGACGAACGCTGGAAGAGGTTGGTTTCTTCGTCCTGGAAGAGTTTACCGGCGAACATGCGCAGAGTGATGTGACCGACGGCTTGGTAACGCTCTCGCTGGCCGCTCACGCGCGCCGCCCCTACCTGCAGTATCGTCAGGAGCTCTCGCTTGATATCCTCGAAGAGTTTCAAGCGCTTGACGGAATTGCGTGCGACGTGCGTCTGGGTGGCGAGCAGTTACGGGATGGAGTGAGTCATGTGCGTCTTACGCTGCGGGGCGGGTTGACCATCGTGGTGATTCACGACGCGAACTACGAATAATACGAGGAGTGCACATGCTGCCACAGCTGATCATGTTCGATCTCGATGGAACACTCGTAGACTCGCGCAAGGGCATTGAACACACCCTGCGTCTTACCCTGGAAGCATGCCAGAAGCCCCTTGCCGATGATCATGATTTGTCGTGGTGTATTGGCAGCTCGCTGTGGAAGATCTTTGAGCACTACCTCGGAACCACCAGCCGTGAGGCTCTTGACCATGCGGTGGCAACGTACCGGCATATCTACCGTGATGGTCCGATGTTCGAGTACACGGTGTATCCGGGCGTCGTGGATGCATTGGCACAGTTGCATCAGATGGGAGCCCGCGTGGTGATTGCCACTGCCAAGGCCCATGAATATGCCCGCGAAGTGATCGCCACGTCGGAGTTTGCCGCCTGCATCCATCACGTGTATGGCTCTGAGCTGGATGGAACGAATGTCGAAAAGCAAGACCTCATCCGGCACGTGCTTCGCACGGAGAACCGGGCCTCCCATGAAGCCGTGATGGTGGGCGATCGCCACCATGATATCCAGGGAGCTGTTGCCAACGGTGTGCCCTGTATTGCCGTGTCGTATGGCTACGGTGCACAGAGTGAGTTTGCCTTCGCCGACGCCACCATCAGCCATGCCCATGACCTCGTCCCAACGATTCAGCGGCTGCATGCGCAGGAGAGATGATGCCGAGCAGGTGAAGGCTGCAGCGCTCCACCTCGGCTTCGATGCCGTAGCCATTGCTGCTGCCGAACCCCTTGTTGACCCCATTGCTCGCTATCGCCAGTGGTTGGAACAGGGAAACCATGGCATGATGCAGTGGATGGAGCGCAACGTCGAGAAGAGGGAAGATCCCTCCCTGGTACTAGCCGACGCACGCAGCGTGATTGTGGTTGCCAGGAACTACTATACACCACACCACCATGGCGAGAACGCCACCGGGAAGATTTCTCGATATGCCTGGGGTGACGACTACCACGACGTTGTGACGCCGATGCTGGATGAGCTCAGCCGCGAGGTGGAGCGGATCGTGCCGGGAAGTACTACGCGCAGGTACGTTGATACTGGTCCGGTCATGGAAAAGGAGTGGGCGGTTCGCTCCGGTCTGGCCTGGAGGGGAAAGCACTCTAACGTGATCCGCCGAGATATTGGGTCGTGGTTTTTCTTGGGGGTCGTGCTTACGACGGCTGATCTCGAAGCTGGAAGCCCTATGGCAGATTTCTGTGGAACGTGTACGGCCTGTATCGATGCCTGCCCAACAAAGGCCATTACGGAGCCATACGTTGTGGATAGTCGTGCGTGCATTTCGTACTGGACGATCGAAGTCAAACCGGAGCATGCCGTGCCGCAAGAGATTGCCTCCCACATGGATGGTTGGCTGTATGGCTGCGATGTCTGCCAGGATGTGTGTCCGTGGAACCGGTTTGAGACACCAACCACGGAGCCACGTTTTCAGCCGCGTGATCTGGTCACAGAGCTCAACCCGTCCAGCGTTGTAGATTTGCATCCCGAAACCTTTGCACAGCGCTTCGCTGGCAGTCCGATGAAACGTGCCAAACTGGCCGGACTGCAGCGCAGTGCGAACATCCTTCTGCAGAACACAACCGGAGAACACGATCAATGAGTAACGCATCATCCCCCAGCACGACACATACCGACATTGCCATCATTGGAGCAGGTCCTGCCGGATTCACGGCTGCATTGTATGCCAGTCGCGCCAACCTTGGCGTGGTGATCTTCGAGGGTATGCAGCCGGGTGGTCAACTCACGATTACCACTGAAGTGGAGAACTACCCAGGCTTTGAACACGGCATCATGGGCCCGGAGCTGATGGATGTGATGCGAAAGCAGGCCCATCGATTCGGAGCACAAAGTCGCTTCGAGACCATCACGAAGGTGGATCTTACCCAGCGCCCGTTTACCCTCTGGAATGAGCGCAATGAGGCTACCACGGCCGATGCCATCATCATCGCAACGGGAGCCTCGGCCAAACTCTTGGGTGCCAAGGGAGAGGACACGTACATGGGCTATGGCGTAAGCGCCTGTGCAACGTGCGACGGCTTCTTCTTCCGCGACCAGCGGGTGTTCGTGATCGGCGGCGGCGACACCGCCATGGAGGAAGCCAACTACCTCACGCGGTTTGCCTCTATGGTGACCATCGTGCACCGACGTGACGACTTCCGCGCCTCGAAGATCATGCTGGAGCGAGCCCACGCAAACCCCAAGATCCAGTTCCTGCTGAACAGCGTTGTGGACGAGTATGTGGGCACCGAGGTCAACGGCATGAAGAAACTCACGCATCTGGCAGTGCGCAATACGGTGACCAACGACGTTCAGATGATCGAAGCTGACGGGGCCTTTGTGGCCATCGGCCATCAGCCCAACACGTCACTGTTTTCCGGTGTGCTGGACATGGACGACGTGGGCTACATTCGCACTCAACCCGGAACGAGCTACACCAACGTGCCCGGCGTGTTTGCCAGCGGCGACGCTCAGGACAGCGTGTACCGGCAAGCGATTACGGCTGCGGGCTCGGGTTGTATGGCAGCCATCGATGCCGAGCGGTGGCTAGAGACGGTACGTCACGAAGCTGCGTCTACTCAACACTAACAGCTGTGGCCTTGTACTTCTTCGTAGCCAGTTGGGCTACTGTTTCAGCGGCCTGCCGGGTGCTGAAGCCCCAAAGGCGTACCTGATAGGCGGGTTTGCGTCCGTCTAGGATTGGCTCCATGTAGGCGCGATATCCGCGGCCAGACCACGTCTCGACCCATTGAAGCGCCAGCTCCTCGGCATCATACTGCCCCACGAGCACCGTGTATGGCAGATCGGCATCGCGGAGGTAGTAGGCCTCTACCCGGTTGTTCAGTAATCGCTGGGTGCCGTCGGTCTGCAAGTAGAACAGTGGTCGACGACTTCCATCTGATCGAACGCGCAGCTGTTGTCGCAGTACCCCAGCCTCCCGCAGCGCGTCGACAACGACGGCCACGCGATCCTCAGCAACGTCGTCGTGGTTACTGCGCACATCGGGGCTTACATGCCCCACCAGTTGAAGTACGCGTGACGTGTCAGCCATCAGCTCCTCAGCTACCATCTGTAGGATAGCAGCGTAGTCCTCGACACCCTGATTCGTCGTATCGGGGAAGAGCGCTACCACGGCACGATTGGTTGCCAGATCCGGCACGATGTCAGGAACCATGATCGTGTCGGCGAGCACCACATCAGAGGTATCGGGCTGCCACCCAATCACAAAGAGTTCATCAGTGCACGCTACTGTATCGCGTGGGATGAAGA
>JAURGP010000033.1:0-4963 GCA_030833725.1 Candidatus Kapaibacterium sp.
GAGGTGATCAAGCGTGATCTGTCGGTTCGCAAGACCGAAGCTCTCGTGAAGGATATTGAACTGGAGCGTCGTCGGATCGCCAGAGATGGCTCAATTGTTGCCGTGCAGTCCGAGCGTTCTAGCACAACAACGTCGGCCGGTAAGGTTGCTGCGTCAGGTGTGCAGTCCGCTACCTTGAAGCAGATCGAAGACTCTCTGCGTCAAGTGCTGGCAACACAGGTCCGTCTGAAGATGAAGACCGATGACCAAGGTGCTATCGAGATCGAGTTTTATTCTCTTGAGGAGCTCGAGCGGTTGTTAGAAGTTCTCACGCCGGTAGACTCCGCAATGGGTCGAAATGCATGACCACGGTGCGCCACGATACAACCATCCGCGTACGTTATGCCGATACCGATAAAATGGGTGTGGTGTACAACGGAAACTATTTGCGCTACTTCGAGATTGGCCGGACGGAACTGCTCCGTCACATTGGTGTACCGTATGCGCAACTTGAGGCTCAGGGGGCGCTCTTGCCGGTGATCGAAGCACACATAGAGTACCTTCGACCAGCGAGATACGACGACCTTCTCACCGTACGGACGACCTATGCCGTGGATCGTACACCGGTCCTGCGGTTGGCGTACGAGATCGTGGTAGACAGTGACGTGATTGCCCGTGGATCGACGCGCCACACCTTCGTAGACCACGCCACGTTCAAGCCGATCCGTCCACCACGCCTGTTTCTGGATGCCGTCGAACGGGCATGTTCTGACACATTACAATCAGTACAACAATGATCCGAAATGCACGCATCATTCTTGCCATGCTCCTTGTTTTCGGTTGTATTGCAGCAGAAGGAGTAGCTCAACAGGCAACGATCTTTCCGATGCTACGTGCTCAACTGAGTGGTCGAGCAGCAGGACTAGCAGGCGCTACCGTAGCAATGACAGACGATGCCTCGATGTTGATGGTCAATCCCGCATCGCTGGCAACTGTGCAGCAACGTGTGGTCACGGCTACCTTCCTAAAACACGTGTTAGACATCAACTCAGGCTTCGCCGTCTACGCTGATACACTGTCGGATGTGTCATCGTGGGCTGTTTCGGCATCCGTGATGAGTTTCGGTGATTTTGTTCGTACCGATCGTCAGGGCACGGCTACGGGTTCCTTTGTGGCCAACGATGTAGCGCTCGCAGCAACCTATGCGTCACATATTGATACGCTCATCACGTACGGTGTAACAGCAAAGCTTCTGTATAGCACGTTGGACAACATGCAGTCAACGGCCGTTGCTGTTGATGCCGGAATTCTCATTCAGATTCCTCGGTCCCGGACCAATGTCGGGCTGTCGATTCTTAATGCAGGTACACAGTTATCGACGTATGATGGTGTCACGGACCGACTGCCCCTTGATGTTCGCATTGGTGTGAATCATCGCCTCAAAGGGCTTCCATTACTCGTACAGGCATCGATCAATCATCTGGCGGACGACGTCGACAGCTTTGGGGATCGCTTTCTCAACTTCTCCGTAGCGGGGGAGTTGTACATCGGTTCAGCCGTCCAGGCCCGCTTGGGGTATGATAACTCCACACGGAATACGTCCGACGTGAATGTTGCCACTCAGCTCACGGGACTGTCAGGAGGGCTGGGCGTCGTTCTGAATGATCTGCGCTTCGACTATGCTCTTGGAAGCATGGGATCGGCTGCACTACTGCACCGATTAACAGCCCAGATTACACTGTAGATCACAATGACGTACCGTCGTTTCCACCTCTTGTTCAATGCACCGGTCATGCTCGCCTTGGCGATACTGGTCGTGATCCAGGGTACAACCGCTGCAACGATGGGTCTGCTAGCGGGACTCTGCCTGTTGGTAGTCACGGTGACGTTTCCGTGGGATAATTGGGCCGTACGCCGTGGTGTGTGGGAGTTTGGTGATGGTACGGTATGGTTTCGTGTGCGTGCACTCCCCATTGAGGAAGTGGCATTCTTCGTGATCCAGACCATCGAGGTTGCGCTCTTGACGCTCCTCCTCATGCCGTTACACCAGGCACCCGCTCCATTGGATATTGAGCCTTCGCTGCCAACGCTCTTAACTTGTGCGGTACTCGTGCTCGTTGTCGTTGGGCTGTACCGACCGTGCCTACGTCTGCGCCAGCGCAGGCCTGATACAACGTATGCCGTCCATTTGCTGTATTGGATCAGCCCCTTTCTGATCATCCAATGGATCATTGGTTGGGAGGTGCTCATAAGTGAGTGGGTGGCTCTCGTAGGGGCAACCATTGCCGTCGGAACCTACCTGACCATGGCAGATGTTGCTGCTGTGCGTCGTGGGATCTGGTTCTTCGACCATGCGCAGGTGCAACCGACAAGACTGTGGGGAATTCTGCCATGGGAAGAGATGGCATTTTTCTATCTCACAAGCCTCTTGGTGGCACAGAGTATGATTCTCTTGGCACCAGCAGGCGTGCGATAGACCGTGCGTTGCAGGCAGAACAGAAACAGGGACGCATGAAACGACGTCAATGCATCGTCCATACATCCCTGTGACACTGGTCGGGGCGAGAGGATTTGAACCTCCGACCTTTGCGTCCCGAATCGGGTGCTCTACCGGGCTGAGCCACGCCCCGAAGTGAGGTACAAACATACTAACAGCAGCAGACAAACAATCACCACCTGATGACCCCCTTAATGCATGACTGCATGAGATCATGACCAACGAAACCTTTCAGTTCTTCTTTGCTACCGGCTCTTGGTGGGTGATCGGTATGGGTAGTCTCCTGGCGATCGCCGTTGCCTGGTGGGCCTATCGTCGCACGGTGCCAGATCTACCGCAGTCGTGGCGATTGGGTCTCGGTGGCCTCCGCGCTCTTGGATTGATGCTGTTACTGTTGGCGTTATTCGAACCTGTCATGCGCTTTGTGCAGGGCTCGGTCGATCGACCTGACGTCATCGTTGCGATTGACGCATCGGAGTCCATGCAGATCACCGATGAACGAGGTGGTCGCAGATCTATGCTGCGAGACTCCGTGCTCACGGTCTTGATGCGTGAGGCACCTGATCACTGGAAGTTTGTTGCCTTTGGTGAGACCGTACGCCCCGTTGCGAACGACTCGCTCTTGAATGTGCCTGATTCCTTACCGCGCACGTCCATTTCGGCCGTCCTTGAGTGGGTAGGGAACAACCGTCGTGCTTCTGGTACCCGTCTTGGAGTTGGTGCCGTCGTACTCTTGACCGACGGTAATGATAATAGTGAGCAGTCTGTCTTGCAGGTGGCACGGCAGATCCGCCAACCCGTGTACTCCCTTGGCATTGGCGATACGGTTGCGCCGTTCGACCTGTGGATTGACGATCTCATCCTTCCTGCACGACCGATTGTTGGACAGGCAACGACGGTGTTGGCTCGAGTTCAGCACTCCGATTCCGTTCCTCGATCGTTGAACGTCGAGCTCCGGTACGATAACGTCCGTCTGCGAGACACCACCGTGATGTGTGCATCTGGACGCGCCGTGACCGTTATGATGCCCTGGATGCCTCGTGCAGCCGGTACCCACAGCATTCAAGCCGTGGTTCGGCTTGTGGCTCCAGATCCACGAACAGAAGCAACGCAGTCCAATAACACGCAGACATCCTTTGTGGAGGTTTTCGACGCCAAGCGCACCGTTGTGCTGGTGGCTGGAGCACCGAGTCCAGACGTTGCCTATCTGTCATCAATGTTTGGTAACGACCCATCGGTGGATCTGATCCGCTGCGTGCAACGTAAGGGCTCGGCATTCTACGATCGGCTGCCGACGTCAGCCGACATCCAGAAGGCGGAAGTCTGTATCCTCGTTGGGTTTCCAACGGCAACCACCCCTCCTGATGTCATTGCCGCAATCGCCAAGGGGCTCACCGGGACGAATGTGATGTTCATCCCTTCGCGAGATGTGGACTACCGGAGACTCGGCCCCCTAGCATCGATGCTTCCCTTTACCGTAACGTCGAGTACTGCTGAGGAATACTTGGCTACACCGGATGTGTCGGCCGACCTAACATCGGATCCCATCCTCAAGTTGACTGGTACGGAAGCTGATGGCGATATCTGGAATGCTCTTCCTCCTCTGTACCGGACGGAAACCTTCGTAACGCCACGTCCAGGAGCACGTGTCCTTTCGACCATTCGCGTCCAGAATGCTCCGTTAGACGAACCGTTGCTGATGACATATCGCCAGGGGAGTACACGCTCGGTAGCTCTGATGGGCTATGGACTGTATCGATGGGAGCTTTTGCGGGAGGGGCCGTTACAGCAGCGTGGTGAGGCACCGCTCGAGGTTGCCAAGCTCTTCGTGGGCAATACCACTTCGTGGCTGTCAGCTAAGGACGTGGAGCAACCCGTTCGCCTAGCGACGAACCGTATGGTGTATGCTGTTGGGGATCGTGTTGGTTTGCAGGCAACCGTGATCGACGAAGCTGGATCACCAATCGATGAAACACGAGTGCTTGTCGACCTCCAGGGCGCCGGTGTTCAGCGCAAACTTGTTCTGGAAGGCATTGGTGCAGGCAAGTATCAAGCGGCTGTTGGAATGCTTCCGCCGGGAGAATATACTGCGAAGTGTACGGCCGAACAGCAGGGGCGTGTACTTGGCTCGGATCAACGACGTTTCCTTGTACGACCCATTCGCATCGAGCAGGCCGGCATTACCATGAACCGTTCCTTACTCGAGGCTCTGTCTCAGACGACGTCTGGCGGTTTTTTCCATGCTCGAGACGTACAGCTATTGATCGATGCCCTACAACAAGATCCGAGATTGCAAGAGCGCGCTGTCCAGAACGTGCGCGATACCACACTCTGGCATACACCGTGGCCACTTTTAGTAGCATTGATGGCGTTTTCACTCGAGTGGTTCCTGCGTAAGCGTCGAGGGTTGGTCTGATGGTGTTTCCTGCGGAGTACGCGGCAGCGTTCGTCGACTGGCAGCCACAGATTCAACGTCGACTGGTGGAG
>JAURGP010000033.1:4973-21595 GCA_030833725.1 Candidatus Kapaibacterium sp.
TCGCGTACTCGATGCACGAGATCGCGTCGCTGACCGCCCCCGTGCCGCCTGCCCCCTGGAACTTCAGGGCCATGAGCCTGACGTTCCAGTTCACGCCCGCCACGCCGATGCCGTTGTTCGCGAATTGAAAGAAAGCGACTTTTACCGTCGCGGTACGAACCCTGAGTCGATTCTGCGGAACCCTGCAACGTACATCCGGTTTCACCACCAAAAGGCGCAACGTCTGCTGCGTGCTCGTGAGTCGTGGGATCAGTATCAGAGCATTATCGCTGAGGCAACGCAGCCGACGCTCGCCGTGAAAGATCGGCGACACATGCGCGATCAGGTAGCACAGACGATTGTTGGCTTTGGGATGAAGGAGGCATCGCATTTCCTTCGAAACATCGGTGTCCGACAGTTGGGGATCCTCGACCGGCACATCCTGAGGTACCTCGTCCTGTGTGATGTGTACCCATCACTACCTGCGATTTCTTCTGTACGGGCCTACCGACAGGTGGAGGAGTCCTTCGATGCCTATGCAGCACACATCGGACGCGACATGGATGAACTCGATCTATTCTTCTGGTCGCAGACAACAGGATTCATTCTGAAGTAGGTCCTGCACCGTCCATCACTGCTGCAGAGACCAGCTCGGCCAGTCGGTCTCGTGAAAGCACGACCTGTTCCTGCGTGCCAGTCGCCAGAAGAGTACCGGACACAACGTGATGGATCGAAAATGTGCAACGTACCCGAGAGCGCTCAACCTGCACCACCTGAGCAGAAATGAGCACCGTTGCCCCTACTCCGGCCATCGCATGATGACAGATGGAGAGTTCTGAGCCTACCGCATCTTCGTGGTCTTCGAGGTAGGGGGCTAGGGCCATTCGGGCAGCAACCTCGGCATGGTAGGCCACCCAGAAGGTTCCATACACGGGATGATGAACCAGATCCTCTAGGTGCGCCGTCATGGTGTTGGTCACCGTTACGGTGAGGGATGCCGTACTATGGTCGAGACCCTGTTTCATGGTTGTGTCGCGTAACTTTGTGCGTGATAAACAGACACCGTCGAGTGGCGCTGCACACCCTTGGTTGCAAGCTAAACTACTCTGAAACATCCTCGATTGCAGAGGATTTCCGGAAGCGCGGCTACGAGATCGTGGATCTTGGAGAGCCAACGGACATCATTGTGATCAACACGTGTACGGTCACCGAACAGGCCGACACCGAATGCCGCAAGATTATTCGCAGGGGGCTCAAGGCAGCTCCAGATGCCAGGGTGGTGGTCACTGGCTGCTACGCTCAGCTGAAGCCCGAAGAGATCGCCTCCTTTGATGGTGTCACGGCCGTGGTTGGCACAGCCGGCAAGAGTCACATTGCGGCGCACGCCGAACTGTACCTCGAGGCAACCGCGCCCATCGTGGATGTACAGGACCTCGACGACGATACATCATTTGTTGGGTCATCGACAGCAGAGGGCGATAGTCGGTCTCGTGCGTTTCTGAAGCTCCAGGATGGCTGTGATTACTCCTGTTCGTTCTGTACGATTCCACTGGCACGGGGACCAGCGCGCGCCATGGCGTTTCCGGATGTGATCCCGGCTATTCGTGATCTTTCCCAACAAGGCTATACCGAAGTGGTTCTCTCCGGCATCAACCTTGGTGAGTACCACGCACCAACGGGTGAGCGTTTTGTAGACGTCGTCCGAACCGTTGCCTCCGAGGCACTGCCGTTGCGTGTTCGCGTGTCATCGATTGAGCCCAACACCCTTACTACCGCGATCATTGACATCATCGCGTCGAGCCCCGTATTTGCCAAGCATCTGCATATTCCCCTGCAGTCGGGATCGTCAGAGATCCTGCGTAAGATGCGACGTCGGTATCAGCCAGAGCACTATCGTGAAATAGTAGAATACGTTCGACATACCATGTCGGACGCAGGCATTGGCATCGACGTCATCGTGGGGTTTCCGGGTGAAACCGATGAGCTCTTTGAAGAATCGTATCGCTTCCTCGAATCGGTGCCATGGTCCTACCTGCATGTGTTCACGTACTCGGAGAGGGTGAACACACCTGCTGCAGCCTATCCGGGGCGTGTTCCCGTGGACGTGCGACGTGCTCGTACCGCTCGACTGCGTGCATTGTCTGACCATCGTCGCAGCCAGCATGCCGCTTCGTTTGTTGGGAACAACGTCGTGATTGTGCCAGAATCATACGATGCTGCTACTAGTAGATGGGTTGGGTGGTCTTCAGAGTACGTGCGCGTTCACATGAGTGGACCAGAACTCTTGGTACGCGGTGCCCATGTTGCACAGGTCGTCAGCCCCCTACAAGATCATCCAACGGAAGTTCTCGCCACATGGCAAGGGCTGTCCGCACCATCACATACTACGTAGGTGTTGCATGAAGGTGTTTGTTGTTGTCGATATGGAAGGGGCTACCGGCGTTGTCCACCGTGATCAGCTCATGCCCGATGGCAGAGGCTACAGTAGTGCTCAAGCACTCCTCACCGACGATGTTAATGCTGTGATCGAGGGTGTGTTGACTGTGGATGCTACCGCAACCATTGTGGTAGGAGACGGCCATGGTACGATGCGCAATGTCCTGTTGGAGCGAATACACCCGTGTGCATCGGTAGTGGTGGGTGGCGGACACCCCTCGAACAAGCCGCTTTTGCAGTGCGAGGGTATTGACGCCTCTTTTGAGGCTGCCTTCCTTCTGGGCTTTCACACCATGGCTGGCACGCCGGGCGGACTACTGGCCCACACGTTCGTAGGCAGCACTATTGCTAGGATGATGATCAACGGTCGTGCAGCCGGTGAAGCTGAGGTCGATGCCTTGATTCTGGGCTCGTTCGGCGTACCGGTACTTGGTGTGGTAGGCAACTCAGACCTCGAGCCAGAAATCCGGACATGGAATCCGACCTGTGGTTTCGTTGCAACCAAGCAGGTCCTCGGGCCGACCGCAGCCATCTGCAAGCCCCCTGCACGCACGCAGGCGGAAATCACTGACATGGTATCTGCCATGGTACGGCGCCATTATGCCGACCCCGTACCACCGTATAGCCTTGGTTCCACCGTCGAACTGTCGGCAGAACTCTATCGCACCGAGATGGTGGATCGCATCTCGTTTCACGGTGATGTCAAGCGCCTCGGAGATCGCACCATCGCAACCACGGGACCTATGGACCTTGCCTTCCGACACCTCTGGAAAGCCATTGCACAGGCACTGACCGAGCCACCGGCATGGTTGATGTAAGGTGGCCAGAAGTAAGCGTAACGATTCCATAACACAGACGTAACACAGACGTAATTCTCACGGCGGATGTTTGTGGCATCACAATCATCCGTTAGGGGGAACATGTCACGTTACATACACGTTTGCGTCGCACTGTTGGTATTGGCCTGTCAGGCAGTGTTGCTGTCTGCAGCAGAACCCAAGGGGTCGGTCAGTGGCCGAGTGCTGGAACAAGGCACGGATATTCCCATCCCTGGAGCAACGGTTCAAGTGCTGGGAACCTCCAACGGCACCTACACGCGCTCAGACGGCACGTTCACGTTGATGGGTGTGGCTGATGGAGAGGTTGCCATTCGAGTGTCAAGCCTCGGCTACCTCGCAGATACCGTTACAATTGACGTGAATTCCTCAACGCCGTTTGTCGTGATTCAGTTGACCGGCGATGTTATTACGTCGCAGGGTGTTGTTGTGCTGGGAGAGACGGCACGTGGCCAGGCGCGCGCATTGAATCAGCAGCGTAATGCCATGCAGGTGTCGAACATCGTCTCGGCCGACCAGATCGGCCGTTTCCCCGACCAGAACGTGGGTGACGCTATGAAGCGTATCCCTGGTATTGCAGTGCAGTACGACCAGGGCGAAGCACGGTTTGGTCTCATTCGTGGTACGCCAAGTCAGTTCAACACCGTCACGATCAATGGTGAACGCATTCCTTCGGCCGAAGCAGAGAATCGCTCCGTTCAGCTCGACCTCATTCCATCTGACATGATCCGAGCAATCGAAGTGAGCAAGACGCTGCTACCTGATATGGATGCCGACGCTATCGGTGGCTCGGTGAACCTCGTCACGCGCGACGCCGCCACCGGCTCCCGGACATCTCTCACACTTGGTTCAGGATACAACTTCCTCAGCGGTAAGCCCATGGTTGTTGGATCTGGTATCTACAGCACTCGCTTGGCCGATGATAAACTTGGCGTGGTCCTCTCAGGTTCGTACTACGACCATATCCTGGGTTCTGATAACATCGAAGCCCTGTGGTCACAAGCAGCAGATCAGTCGGCGTGGCTGGAGGAGTTTGACGTGCGGACGTACGAAGTACGTCGTATTCGTCGGTCGATCTCGGCCGGTGTGGACTACCGCTTCGACCCGAGCAACGTGATTCGCTTGTCTGGTATCTACAACCATCGCGACGACTGGGAGAATCGCTACCGCTTGCGCTATATCTTCAACGAGGATAACAACACCACGCAGATTCGCCGTCAGACCAAGGGTGGCCTCTCTGGCTCGCCAACGGGAGATACCCGTCTGGAGGATCAGCGGATGTACAACATTACACTTGCGGGTGAGCACGTGATTGCCGACGCCGTTCGACTCACGTGGCACGGTACGTATGCCAAGGCCTCGGAAGAGCGACCACACGAGCGCTACATTCAGTACCGCACACGGAGTGCTCAAACTACCCGCAATATCAGCGACCAGTCACAACCGCTCATCAGCATCACTGAAGGCTCGGACCTGTCTACGTACTCCCTGCATGAACTCACGGAACAGTATGGTTACACCGAGGACGTGGATCGCAACGGCCGTGTAGATATGTCGTTCGACTGGCTGACCGGCGACTTTGCCAATATCGTCAAGGCAGGTGCTCGGATCCGCTCTAAGTCGAAGGATCGTGCTAATAACTTCTTCGAGTACTCTCCACTGGGTACCGGCTTTGATGCCATGACAGATCAGCCGCTGATTGATCGGTCGAAGGAGAACTTCCTGGCCGGTCCATATCGCGCTGGACAGTACGTTGATGATAACGCACTTGGATCCTACGACTTGAACAATAGCACGTTGTTTGAGAAGACTGACCTTAAGGAAGAATACGTTCCGGCCAACTTTAATGCTACCGAGGACATCCTGGGTGGCTACGTCATGGTGGATCAGCAACTGGGAGACAAGCTGTCCGCGATCGTCGGTGTACGTATCGAGCATACGTCCAACAGCTACACTGGTAATGAGTACGTCATCGATACCGAAGAGACCCAGCAGATCACGAACACGTCCAGCTACACCAATGTGTTACCTGGCATTAACCTTCGTTATGCGTTGCAATCCAACCTCATCCTGCGTGCTGCATGGACGAACGGTCTTGCTCGGCCGAACTACTTCGACCTGGTACCGTACCGCATTATCAATCAAGAAGATCGTGAATTGTCGATCGGCAATGCGGATTTGAAGCCAACGCAATCCATGAACTTCGATGTCATGGGTGAGTGGTACTCCGACGGTGTTGGTCTCCTTTCCCTCGGCGTGTTCCACAAGCAGCTAGACAACTTCATCTACACGTATCGGGAACAGAACTACCTTGACCCTGTCCTAAGTGAGGAGTTCCGACAGTTCTCACAACCGCGTAACGGTGGTGATGCAACGATCACTGGTATTGAAGCGGCTTTCCAGCGTCAGCTGGACTTCCTACCGGGTGCCCTGTCTGGACTTGGTGTCTATACGAACTATACTTATTCGGCGTCCAGCGTCAGCACGCTGCTCGGTCGGGAGGGCGAAACACTGCCACTCGCAGGTAATCCTAATCACGTCTTCAACGTATCGCTGTCGTGGGAGTATGCCGGAATCATGGTGAGGGTAGCAGCGAACTACACCAGCGATTACATTGACGAGTACGGCGGTGACACGTTCAACGACCGTTTCTACGACGAGCAACTGTTTGTTGATGCCAATGCTTCCTACCAGATCATTGACGGACTGCGCATCTTTGTAGACGCAAACAACCTCACCAATCAGCCACTCCGATACTACCAAGGTATTCAGACCCGCGTGATGCAGGCTGAGTTCTACAATGCCCGTTTCCAGGCTGGTCTCAAGTATGATTTCTAACATGCGAGGTTTTCAGACCTTCCTTGTTCTCTCTGTTGTTGTCATCGGGGGCATGCGCGTAGCCGCGCAGCCCCTGATTCGCGTTACGGACCTCCCAGAACCTGATTCTGCCGTATCCGTGATCGTCGTTGGTGATTGGGGGCGACATGGGGAGTACGGTCAGCGAGAACTAGCAGCCGCCATGGCTATGACTGCAGCGCATTTCGACATCGCGGCCGTGATCTCTACGGGAGACAACTTTTATCCCGACGGAGTTGCAAGCACGCAAGATCCCACGTGGAAATCGTCGTTTGAGGACGTGTATTCTGCCCATGCCCTCCATGTGCCATGGTACAGTGTTCTGGGCAATCACGACTATCACGGCTCTGTCCAGGCTCAGATTGACTATTCGCAGATGAGCCGTCGTTGGACCATGCCGGATCGGTACTTTACCACGACGATAGCCGAGGATATCTCGGAAACGGATTCGGTGAAGGTCTCCCTCGTGTTCTTGGACACCAATCCTTTTCAAAAAGATTACCTCGCGAACACCACAGGGTACTACACCGACGTGCATCAACAGGACACTGCGGCCCAGATGGCCTGGATGCGTCGTACTCTAGCCGCTCGCGACACGTCAGCCTGGTGTCTTGTAATCGGACACCATCCGATGTACACGGGAGGACGGCGCAAGGGAAAAACCACCGATATGATCGACAGATTCAACGGTGTGTTCGCCTCGTACAACGTTGATGCCTACTTCGCTGGTCATGAGCATGATCTTCAGCATCATGACGACGGCACCGGTGTCCAGTACTTCGTGAGCGGTGCAGGTTCGGAAGTCCGCAAGACCGGTTTGCTTCCGATCACACGCTTTGCGAAGTCGGTAGGGGGCTTTGCACTGGTAACGGCAACGCCGTCGGTACTGGTGGTGCGATTTGTTGACGCACAGGGACAGGTGCTCTACACCACAGAGATGCACAAGAGATGATTCAGAAGATGACTCAGAAGTAGTTCTGATCGTCGAACAGTGATGGTGTGTAGGCCACGCGATTGAGGTAGAGTCCTTCGGAAGGGGCCAGGGTAATCTTAAGCGTGCGCTCTCCGGCAAGGAGTGCTGTTCGGACCGCCTCCTCGGTCAAGGATCCGTGTGCAGCCATCATCATAGCTCCCACAATCGTGCGACACATTCCATACATGAAGCGGTTCGCCCGCAGGCGAACGGTCAGGTGGTGTGTGCTGTGTTCTACCTGACAGAGCGTGAGAGAGCAGATGTACGATGATCGGTCGGGGTTGTGTTTCGAGAACGCGGTGAAGTCATGTGTTCCTACAAACCACGTCGCCGACTCCTCGAATCGATCCATCATAAAGGGTCGTTGGGGCAGCCAGGCGAAGTGTCGATCAAAGACAGAGACCTCGGTGCTGATGCGGTAGACGTACTCCCGCCAGACGGGATCGAACCGTGCATGAAACGTCGGAGACACATTTTCGCATGCACGGATGCGAATATCGTGTGGCAGAAACGGCTGTACGGCCAGAGGAACCTTTTCCGTGGGAATATGGTGCGCGTCATGGGGCACGTGCAGGTGCACCACCTGTCCACGTGCATGCACGCCGGCGTCTGTACGACCGGAGCCGACAACTCGCAGGGGCTGGCCAAAGGTGCGACTCAGCGCATGCTCAAGCGTTTCCTGGATGGTACGTGCATTCTGCTGGAACTGCCATCCAGCGTAGTGTGTGCCATCGTATTCAACCAGTAAGGCTAGTGCTCGCATGGTGCAAAGATAGAGTCGGCACCATCAGATCTGAGATCTTCACCGTGCGAAGCACATGGTGCAGAATCCATACATCCCGAACCACAAGCCCCCTCCAAGAAGCAGAAGCATACACTCTACCTCGTACAATCAGTGCTGGCTGACGCAGCTGCTGCAGGAAGTACTGTCGCTCCTGTGGCTGCACAACACACTGAATGTAGCCCGTTTCATCTTCCAGTGTCACAAACAGGACGCCATGTGCTGTTGGTGGCGACTGTCGCAAAATGACGACGCCAGCAACGGTGAGATCAACACCGGTGTCGTTCCCACGGATATCGGATGGATGATGCTGCGCACCGGTAAACGCCGATGCAGTGTGGATGGTACGGACTTCAATGCTCTGCAAGTGTCGTCGATATAATGCCATGGGGTGATATCCCGGTGCACCTTGCATGCGGTAGTCGTAGGCTAACTGTTCACTGGCTGTTACAACAGGAAGTTCCGGCAGGGAGTGAGGTAGGAGATGAGGTAGGAGATGAGGTCGTGACGTTGTATCCAGATCGAGTTGCGGCTGCTCCGGCGGCCTGCGTTGATAGGAGCCCGCGCGCCACATGGCTGTTCGGCGATTGTCTTCGATCAGATGCAGCGCGCCACTCATGGCCAGGGCGTCACGTTCAGGCTGGCGTAGACCTATTCGCTGTACAAGATCCTCGATACTGGCAAAGGGCATCCGCGACCGTTCAAGCACGATCTCTGCAGCACGTGCTTCGGTGATGCCACGAATCGAGGTAAGGGGCTTTCGGATCGCAGGAGTATGATCGTGAGTACGATCGTGTGTGAGCTCGTACCGCACACCAGAGTTCACAACACAGGGCGGTAGCACCTCCACTCCACAGCGACGTGCTTCCTGTTCTAGCGTAAGAAGATTGTACATACCCGGTCGGTGCTGCATGAAGGCAGCCATGTAGGCCGCAGGGTAGTAGTGCTTGAGCCACGCGCTGAGATACACCGTGCGGGCAAAGGCGGCAGCATGCGATTTACAGAAGCCGTAGCCTACGAAGTGCGCCACCATCTCGAAGATGGCCTCCGCAGTATCCTCTGCGATACCTCTGCGTTGAGCCCCTTGCACAAAGCGATGATGCATGTCTTCCAGAGCCTGCAGATTACGCTGTTTGGAGATCACGTCACGGAAATCATCCGCTTCTTCAAGAGGCATACCTGCTACATGATGTGCGATCTCCAGTACCTGCTCCTGGAACAGGACTATCCCCAGGGTGTCCTCTAGGATTGGTCGAAGATCTGGATGCAGGTAGGTGACGGGCTCCAGCCCTTTTCGCCGACGGATATACGGGTGCACCATCCCGCTTTGCAGTGGTCCTGGTCGGAAGATGGCAACCTCGATCACCAGATCACGGAAACAAGTAGGCTGATGCTGTGCAAGGACGTGCATTTGTCCCTGCGATTCCACTTGAAACACGCCAATCGTACGACTGCTGCACATCAAATCATACACGGCGGGATCGTCCAGGGTAAGGGTCTCGGTATTGATCTGCATGCCGTGGTGCCGCTCAATGTGCTCTAGGGCCTCGCTGATACAGGCCAACATCCGTAAACCCAGGACATCAAACTTGATCAGCCCCATGGCTTCAATGTCATCCTTGTTGAACTGTACTACCGAAACACCATTTGCCGAGTACTGAACCGGAGTGTAGTGATCCAGGCTGCGTGCAGTGAGTAACATCCCACCAGAATGCAGACCCAAATGCCGTGGACGATCCATGAGTTCCTGGGCAGATCGTATCAGCACGTCCAACAGGGGAATGTTGCCCGTCACAGCAGTTAGTGCCGATCGGTAGTGAGCAATCGGCCTATTAGTGTATCCAGGAATGACCTTGGAAAGTTGATGGGCAATAGCCACAGGCCAGCCAAGAGCTTTGGCGCAATCCTGTACGGCCATGCGGTGGCGGTAGGTGATCAGCGTGGCCGTCATCGACGTATGATCTCTGCCGTATCGTGCTTCCATCCACTCAATCATTTCCTGTCGACGCTCGGCGTCGAAGTCTACATCGATATCGGGCATCCCTTTCCGGCCACGATGCAGGAATCGTTCAAACAGCAGGTGGTGCTCAATAGGGCAGACGTGTGTTATTCCAAGGAGGTATGCTACGAGAGAGTTCGCTGCAGAACCCCTACCAGAATAGCGTATGCGCCGTCGTTGAGCTTCGTCGACAATCTCTTTGACAGTCAGAAAGAAGTCCGATAATCCCAGATCCTGAATGATGCGTAGTTCATGGTACAGTTGCTGGTGGTACTGCTCACGGTACGGCCCGACATAGGCGCTGTATGCTTCCATACACAGTGCACGGAGATGGTGGTCTGCATCGGAGACCGATGATGGTGCTGAAACATAGCCCGGAAGTAGATCCACGGAGGTACGTCCAATCAACTCTTCAGTGGATTGCACGGCATCTGGGAAGGGAAGCAGTGCTAACCAGTCGTCAATAGAACGCAGGTGCTGTGCATCGTTGACTGGACGCTCGGGATGGGGGTCGAAAATGGTTGTCCCCAGTCGGACACACGTCATCAAATCATAGGTGGCGTAGTCATTGGCGGTGGCATAGCATACCTCCGGAGCCAGAACGACAGGAATGTTGAGCTCACGTCCTGCCTCGATGATCCGATGCGCTCTTCGATGATCGCCGGGGCGCTGCTGATGGTCGAGAGCAAGGTAGACATCCCTACAGCCGTTGTGATGAAGCTGTCGGGCAATATCCGGCCCAGGGACAATCACAGTACATTCTTCTATCGACCGAATGTCTTCTATGTCCGCCGATGGAAGTTCACCCTGTCGACCATCTAGGTAGTGCTGCTGATGCAGTCTGGTGAGTAGTCTGTTTAACGCAGCATAGCCCGCATTGGTCCGAGCAACAATGTTCACCCATTGATGACACACAAGAATCTGTGCACCAATCACAGAGCGGAGATGATAATGATGACAGGCACGCTGCAACTGCACGGCACCGTACACTCCATAGCGGTCGCATAACCCCAGTGCTTGGTGACCACAGTCCCGTGCACGAGCTGCAAGTTCCCATGGCGATGAAGCCCCCTGCAAAAAGGAGTAGTGTGATCGTGTACGTAGTGATCCAAACATCACGTTCATCGAGCAGTCATTCGGGATGAACCTAGTCCCATACTCGCGACAACATCCATCCATCAGTGCCGGAGTAGATCTCAATCACACCGCGACTGGTCATCATCAAGTAGTAGGTCCGGATATCCTCACGGCCCCACCAGGCATGACGAGATGACCAGGTTTCCAGAATGCGCTCCACGTCGAAGAGACGACCACGCCAACATACGGTGATCGGAAGCTCCTGCTGCGTATGAACATCAATCGGCTCGAGATAGAGATGCATGGCGGTGATTCTAGTACCAGATCGTAGTAGATGGTTACAGTGGTCGTATATGGGCGAAATGCTCGGGTACATAGGCATGTGGATCCCGTACATCAATCGTACACATCGCTGCGGGGAAGCGTATGGTAAGGGGCTCAAGGAGTGCTGTGACCGATGTACGTGGCGCAAAAAGGGGAATCTGCTCTACTGCTTGCGTGGAGATCATTCCAACACGCACCCGTACGGTCCAGACTTCGATACCACGCAGTTTCGGCTGTTGCAGTAGCTGGTGTACCATAGCCGTGGCCTGGCTGTGGAGCCGACGGCGATCTGCTGTTGCCTGTGCTAGGATCCGAGACTGTGTATTCAGGATGGTATCCCTACGATCAAGAATCATCAGATCTAGTTGTTGCAGTACGCGTTGTCGCCCTTGATCAGAGATGGGATTCAGTGTGGTGAGTAGGTGGTCGATGCCGTTGACCACGGCATGGATGACCTCTGCCGGCTCCTTTGTGCCATCGGCAAATGATGCCTCTGTACTCAGGGAGGGTGCTGGACGATACAGCCCGATGGTCGTATCCTTCCAGTTCTGCTGCAGTTGTTTGCAGAACTGCCACAGAGATGCTCCGGAGGTGCCAAACTGTACGCGTAGTTGCTGCTCAGACAGTGTACACAACCTACCAATGGTGCCAAGGCCAAAGAGCTCCAACCGATCATACAGCGCTTGCGAAAGATGAGGCAACGACAGCTCATCGAGCAGTCGCACGGAGAGCTCATCAAGGAACCTGTGTTCATCTTCTGGGTGAACGATGTAGCGCTGACCCACACCACCACGATGCATGGCTAACACTGTAGCCAGTACGGCTACCGGTGTACGACTGGCCACTCCGAGTACACCTTGATACTGCTGTAGCCAATGGTGAAGATCCGGCCGGCTAAGCCCCCTACACCGAACAAGACCACTGTTGATCGGCTCGAGCCACGGCGTGTAGTTCCAAAGCTGCGTCAGGATCGTTTCCCAGAGGTGCTGCTCGTAGACTGGTTGGCGTACATGGACCTGAGCTTCTGGACAGAGCGCACGGGCACGTCCAATGGTCATACCTCGGTAGCTCAGCGGTGCTACGACCCTGCCGCGCTGGTGGATCAGCATGGGAGTAGTTTGTGGTACGGCCAAGGCTGCTGCCTGAGCAGGCAGATTGGGAAACATCAGCACTTGTACCATCAGAAACTCTTGATACAGCTGCTGACTACACCCACAATGGTAAAGTCCATATCCTGGGTCACAGGAATATCCTTGTAGCTACTATTTTCCGCCCGGAGCAGAGGGATGCCGTCAACTAGGAGGTAGCGCTTCACCGTGAGCTCACCAAACACCTTGGCGATGACGATCTGTCCGGGCCGTGGCTGTAGTGCACAGTCCACAATGAGCGTATCTCCGTCACAGATACCTGCGTCGTTCATCGAATCACCCACGACGCGAATGAAGTAGGAACTCTCCGGATGCTGCAAGAGCATTTCAGCTAGGTCGATCTCTCGCTCGATCGTATCATCCGATGCCGTAGGGACACCTGCACTCACGGCAATCGATAGGAGGGGAATCCGCGGTCGTGTCTGGCTGGATCGGGCCGAAGCAAGAACATCTGGCGACGAAGCTTGCAGCGTACGAATCATGCTCTGCATATCTAGCAGTTTCTGCTCGATCTGCTGCAGACGAGGGTTCGCAGGGGGCTCTACAATGTGTGAACCTTCGCCGGTTAACATCCAGCTGGTGGACACCTGGTATTCTCGCTCAAGCCACACCAGAATGTGTCGCGGCACCGAGGTCCGTCCAGATTCCCAGGAATAGATGGTAACTTCCTTACTACCAACGAGATCAGAGTATTCCGCTACAGTGAGACGGAGCACCTCTTCACGAATGTAGCGGTGTCGTTGTCCGAGCTCTTGCTTGTGAATTTGCATAGGATACGCCCTGATGGTGAATAGGCGAATCTACAAAACGTAGAATCCTTATGCAAGCTGTTAGTCGTCGTAGACACGTGATCTGATCACATCAAGAATGGCATGATACATCACTTCGAAGGGAATGTACTCGTTGACGTGCTCACCCATGTAGTCCGACCCATGCTCCTGGAGCTTCTTGAATAGATCAGCGTTGCGTCGCTCGATATCATCTGGATAGAAACTTGCCCGGGGAAAGGCCTGCAGCATCCGCATGAAGATGCGAATACGTAGGAAGGACTTATCGCGCATGTAACGAGAACTATACACCTTGAGGTACTCGATACGTCGTTGTGCAGTATCGTCATCACCTTCCGTGATGAGGAAGAAGATCTGTGCAAACAGCACCAAGGCTGTTTCGACCTTCTTTTCTCGCGTCATCTCCGGAATACTGTTCAAGAAGGTCGACAGCCGGAAATTCTGGAACGTTCGTGGATCCTCCGGCTCGTACAAACCAAGCTGCTGCGCTAGGTAGATGTAGGCTCCAAACAATGCCCACGCCTCTCGCTCGGAAACTGGCATGAGCGAAAAACGCCGTTGCGATGTGGCTTCGCGCAGATACTGATGCGCCCTGGCGTACTCCTGATTCTGCAGAGACGCAGCGGTCAGGAATTGATACACCAGATACCAGTTCCTACCACCCTCTGTGAACGATGCCGCTACGGTATTGGCATCCTCCAACGCCTTGGCTGGACGTCGTAACAGTACAAGGGCGATCATCTTGTCCAGCAAGAATTCGCCCAATCGCGCAGGCTGGGACAGATGCGGCTTGCTCTGTAGATAGGCAATTGCTTCGTCGCAACTGTCAATGAGCAACTCGTACTGCAGTGACAGCGAAGCTGCCATCACATCCAAGCGTAGGCGGTTCAGACTTAGAGTATGAGATTCTAGATTCCTTTGGATCGAGGCATACTCTTGACGCAAACCGTTAGTGACGGTTACCAAGTCCAGATTGCGAGTATTGGTCGTAAACGCCATCATTATGAGTTTATGCAGGACAGCAATCGAGTTGTACTCCGCAAACAGCAGATCCATGAAATGTATCACCTGCTCATGGGCATGGTGGTACAACCGAGGCTTGTTGTAGAAGGCCGCCGAATCACGCAGCAGCACCGATAGTGGCAAGCAGATGTCAGTGAACTCATACTTGCGAGCCATGGTCAGCGTTTTACGCGCCAACCAGTCCGACGCCGATCGCGCAGCGAAGCGCAGCAGTGTTTGAGCAGCAATGAGGTTTCGCGTGCACTTGTAGTAGGCGCTCAGGTACTCCGAGTACTCCGGAGTCTTGATCTGCATCAGGAGGACGGCATGCACGGAGCGGTCGATCGCCCGTGACTTCAGCACCCGGTAGCGTGAATCGGTCTCCGGTACACCGTAGAGATACTCGGCAGCTTCGGTGTCGGTTTTGAACGTCCCGTTCATGACGCCGTGGAGGTACATCCCTGCGAGCGATGACGGAATCTCATCCGCTGATGTCTCGAATAACTCCGGAAACACCCGTTTGGAGTCCGACTTCGATGTAACAATTCGAAGTAAATCTCGCAGTATCTCCATCCTACTGTCCGCTCCTTTCCACCTGTAGGTACGGGTAGCTGTACTCCACCTGCCGTACTAGCTACCAAAACTCGATGTTACCGATGGCGATGGCGCGTAACTCATTTGCCATCAGTGCTATACCAAATTCCCTACATCATCGATCGTGGAGAGGGCAACCGCTCGAATCCCTACATCATCGATCGCGGCGAAGGCAACTAAGCCACGTTGACAGCACTGACGAACATGCACCTGCGTGGTCTAGCCAGGGTCGCACACAAGTATCGCTCCTGACGTACCACCGGTGAGTGTCTAAAGTAGCAAATTTGTTACATTGCTCTGCAACCATTGCAGGCACAGAAAAGGTGCCTGCAATGGTCAGCAGAAGCTCATATTTTGCATTTTACGACTGTGTTTAGCCGTTAGGTGCACTGCAAAAAGTAGTGTTTTGTTACATCAAGAGCTGACTGCATCGGCGTGCCGCACGTAACTACTGTTCCATCCCTGGCTCCCAAGCCATCCGTACCCCTATCTAGTTTGCATCGACTTTTTTAGCCATGCACTCTATCCCAAACAGTGAAGGCCCGATGTGTTCCCACATCGGGCCTTCTTGTTAGAAGCTCAGGTCGTTCGTCGTGCGTTGGTTGTTAGGAACAGCTGTCCAGTAGGCGATCGACAGCAGCGCTGGAAACGTTCTCGTGGAATGTCTCGTTGATGGCAATCATCGGTGCTCCACCGCAGGCACCCATGCACTCGACCTCTTCGAGGGAGAACTTGCCATCGGCCGTGGCCTCGTTGTTGCCGATGCCGAGACGCTGCTGAACGTGATGATACAACTCCGTTCCACCTTTCAGCATACAGCTCACGTTGGTACACACCTGTACGTGATGCCGACCCATCGGCTTCTTGAAGTACATCGTGTAAAACGAGGCTACACCCAGGACGTGGGCGTAGGGGAGGTCCATCACCTCGCCAACGTAGCGCATGACGTCCTCCGACAACCACCCCCACTTGTGCTGCGCCATCCAAAGGACAGGCATGATGGCTGCCTTGGGCTCGGGGTACTTCGCCTTCAGCCGAGCTACTTCAGCAAGTTCCTCAGCGGAGAAGACAGGGGAAGAAAGGGTAGGTGAGACAGACATAGCGATCCAAATGAGAAGGCGAAACAGAACCTAATCGAGAAGTGCAAAGTTAGCTTACCGCAGCCGTTTGACGAAGAGCTTGCTGCCTAACCAGATCCGAACGGCAATCAAGACCTTATGCAGGGCATGCACGCGCACACGCTTAGTGAACACTTGGTAGTCCGACAACTCAATCTTTTCAAGCAACCGATAGTAGATGGCGTCCATGATTTCAGCGGCAACCATCGTGAGCCGCTCATCCGGTAACAACATCGTTCGAGCGCGGTGGTAGTAGTCACGAGCACGCTGAGCCTGAAAGGCCATGAGGGCTACGAAGCGCTCATCGTAGACCTCGTTCATCAAGTCTTCCTCTGTGTAGCGAAATCGTTGCATGTCTTCCAGAGGGAGATAAATGTAACCACGATCCTTGTCGGACTTCACATCACGCAGAATGTTCGTCAGCTGGAGGGCGTAGCCGAGATTAATCGCATACTGGCGCGTTTGCTCGTGGCGATACCCGAAGATCTCGATGCTCATCAAGCCAACAACGCTGGCCACTGAGTAACAGTAGGCCTTCAGGTCGTCGAACGTCCGATAGCGCCTGCGTACAAGATCACTCTCGCATCCATCAATCAACGCCATGAAGTACTGCTTTGGAACCTTGAACCGACGGATGACCGCTCCCAGCGTAGAACGCAACCGCGTCGTTGACGCTCCTACAGCTGATGGATCATACATCTTTTCGACTTA
>JAURGP010000034.1 GCA_030833725.1 Candidatus Kapaibacterium sp.
ACCATCAAGGTAATCTGTTAAAAACCGAACGGCCATCATAAAGGGGATTAGTAAAGCGCCAACAACCAGGCTTTCTTTTTCCACATTGTTAATTGTGTCATTAAGGGTTGTTATATAGCCTTTTGCTAGGGCTTCGAAAATATCTAGTCTTATGTTCATTTGTTCTATTTCAATACCATCTTCTGGCAAGTTAGAACAACAAGTACGCACCATGTCACCGAAGTCATGCATTAAATAGCCCGGCATGCAGGTATCAAGGTCGATCACCGCCATGCCGCACCCGACAGCATCATGCGCGACGACGTGTTTCAGGTACAGGGCGTTCCCGGGCGCACGCCCACGGAACTGAGCAAGTCCATCCTGTGCCAGATCATTGAGCCTCGCGTGGAAGAGATCTTCGAACTGGCCATGCAGCGCCTGATGGACTCGGGATGGTCGCACCACATCTCGGCCGGCGTGATCGTCACCGGGGGCAGCTCCATGCTCCGCGGGGCGGAAACCGTTGCTGGAAAGCTCTATCGCATGCCGGTCAACATCGGCATCCCACGGGGTTTCAGCAGCGATGGCCTCGCCAAGGAAGTCAGTGCACCGAAGTTTGCCACGGCCGTTGGCTTGGCGCTCTACTCGGTAGAACATGCAAGTGAGTTTGAGGATACGTACGACACTCCACCATCAGCCTCTGCGTCGCCGAAGCAGCAATCGGCCACGCAGCCACGGACACCTCCGGTTACGGCCTCCAACACGGAACAGCCAGCACCAAAGGAGCCCCTGTTGGCGCGTGTCAAGAACTGGTTTGAAAACTTTTAGTGAATCCGATCGGGGGGAACATGCCGATTGAACTCGACCTGTCAACAGTTTCCAATGCACGCCTCAAGGTAGTAGGCGTAGGCGGTGCCGGTGGTAATGCCGTACGCACGATGATTTCCCGTGGGCTCGACTACGTAGAATTCATTGCGGCCAATACCGACAACCAGGCTCTGATGAAGAACCCGGCTTCGGTAAAGCTGCAGCTCGGCTCGGAAACAACGCGAGGTTTGGGTGCGGGTGCGAATCCCGAAGTTGGCAAGAGTGCCGTTGAAGAGAGTCTTGCCGATGTGCGCGATGCGATCGCTGGTGCCGACATGCTGTTCGTCACAGCCGGCATGGGCGGTGGCACCGGTACCGGAGCAGCTCCTGTGATTGCACGCGAGGCCAGAGAGATGGGCATGCTCGTAGTGGGCATTGTCACCAAGCCATTCAGTTTCGAGAACAAGAAGCGCTCCACCGTTGCCGAACAGGGCATCAGCGCCTTACGCGAAAACGTCGACGCCCTGATCGTGATCCCCAATGATCGAATCCTGTCGGTGGTAGATGCCTCGGTACCATTCAAGCAAGCGCTTGAGCGTGCCGACGAGGTGCTCTACAATGCTACCAAAGGCATTGCCGACATCATCCTGCACGAGGGCATCATCAACGTGGACTTCGCCGACGTTGTCACCGTGATGCGCAACCAAGGCGATGCCCTGATGGGTATTGGTATCGCCACCGGAGAGCGCCGTGCCATGGAGGCCTCGCAGAATGCCTTGAATTCTCCAATTCTGGAGGGCATGCAGATCTTTGGTGCTAAGGGGCTTCTGGTGAACATCACCGGTGGTTCGTCGCTGACGATGCACGAGGTCAACGAGGCCATCTCCTGTGTGCAGAAGGCCGCTGGTGAGGACGCCAACTTGATCCACGGCGTGGTGATCGACGAAGCAATGGACGACGCCATCTCCGTAACGGTGGTTGCGACCGGCTTTCGGACGGCAGTAGCTGCTCCCGCTCCTGCTTCTGCTCCGGCTTCTGCTCCGGCTCCGACTGCGATGCCTACAGCGCCCGTGGTGGAGACGCCTGTTCAGGAGGTGCCTCCAGCTCCTACCCCGACAGCTACCATTCTTCCAGCTTCTGAACTTCTCCGTGCCCATGGTTCCGTAGATCGCACGGATCTGGAACTACCGGCAATCTGGCGCAGAGGCTCGTCGCCATCAGCACAGTCGGAATCACCTGTTCAAACGGCTAGTTCAACGAAACCGACGGTGACGATACGTCGCGTGGTAGAAGCAGGCGTGGTTGCTGACGCTACTTCTGCGACTCCGGTGGAACCAGACCAGGTGCAGGGCGTGTCTCAGCCGCCGTCCCAGTCCCAGCCCCAAGAGGAGACCCAACAAGATGCCTTCCTGCGCCCTCGTAAAGCCGCATCCGGGCGTGGAGGCAGCAGTCAGCCGGCCTTCCTCCGGAAGATCATGGACTAGTGTCGGACTAGTGTTGGTCGAATACTGGACTAAAGGTGGCGTACCGGTACGTCTTCGACCGCCTCACCTATGCCGATCATGGGGCTGCCACCGTTGAGAAGAACGTTGACCTGGGAACCGGCGGCAATGTAGTTTACCCCGCCCAGCACAACGATGTTGTTGGAGTCGGTCTCAAGGATGGAGTTAAGGCCAACATCGCTCATCGAGCCATCGTGCCAACGAAGAGGCTTTGCAGCCTGGGAAGTGTACTTCTGGAGCATAGGCATAGGTAGTGAAAATAGATGCCGACCGTGAACACTGCGTTGAACGCAGTTGGATTCGGCAAAAATACCACCGTATCGTCAATTCCCGTCTTCTGCTGCCGAAATCTTTACGCGCAGCAACAGAACCATGCCTGCAACTAGAAACACGATGAGGGAGAGTAATGCCAGCCGGTAGGAGCCGGTAAGGCTAAGGGCCACCCCAAAGGCCAGGGGGCCGAGCCATGACGTACCCTTGTCGCTAATCTCGTACAAGGCAAAGTACTCGCCCTCCTTGCCCGCCGGAATCATGGTGCTGAACATTGAGCGCGAGAGGGCCTGCGTACCGCCCAATACCAGCGCAATGGCCGCCGCCAGCACGTAGAAATGCCATTCCGTGGATACAGCTCCATAGGCTGCCAAGAGAACTACGGCCCACCCCACGAGACTAACTACGATGGCCGCCTTTGTACCAATCAAGGCCGCGACGCGTGCGAACAACAGTGACCCGCCAATAGCCACAAACTGCACCAAGAGAATAGCCTTCGTCAGTACCGACATCGAGAGACCTAACTCCTGTTGGCCATACACCGACGCGAGGGCAATCACCGTTTGAATGGTGTCGTTGTACAGGAGGTAGGCCACAAAGAAGGTCATCGTTGCCGGCACCGCTCGGATGCTCTTGAGCGTCCGGACAAACTGCCGTATCGTCGATCGCACCGATACCGTCGATGGAAGGAGCTCTGGTTGTGTGTGTCGTGGTAACCAGCGGAGTGGGATGATCGTGAAGGCTGCCCACCACACTCCGACAGAGGCAAGGATGGTGCGCACCGCCAGGCCAATCGACCCTCCCGAGGCTTCGACCTGTTGGAAGTACATCAGATGACCAAGCAGGAGCAGTCCGCCCCCAAGGTAGCCTACTGCCCAACCACGCGAGGAAATCCGATCGCGCTCCTGCGGCTGTGCCAGGTCTGGCAGGAAACTGTTCGACACCACGATACTAGAGCCGAAGGCCACGTTGGCCAGGATAAACAACAGTCCTCCCAGCAGAGCATTCTGCGCCTCAGATGAAACGAAAAACAGGAGTACGGTTGCCAGGGCGCCGATGTAGGCAGTCCCAGCCAGCAAGGCAATGCGCTTGCGCGTTGCGTCTACCAGGGTGCCAATCAGAGGCATGGTGAGAACCTGCAGCAGAACGCTGGCACTCACACAGTACGAGAAGAACGCTCCGGGGTGCAGACCCAGAATCGGGGACGCCTCGGCCACGGAGGTAAGGTACGGTCCAAGAAACACCGTCACCACCGAAGTGCTGAAGGCGCTGTTGGCCCAATCGTACATGTACCAGCCAAATCGCTGACGTCGCAAGGTCATCGTGAAACCGTAATTTTATGCAAGATCGCTGCAAGATCGATGCAAGATACGCCGGGCACCTCTCCATCCTTACGGTACCGAACATGAAGAACTTTCTGGACATTGAACCCCAATTCAGCTCGCTGGATAACGCGCGCATAGCGATTGTACAAGCCCCTTACGAACATACCGTGAGTTATGGTGGTGGCACGAAGAGCGGCCCCAAGGCCATCATCGATGCCAGCGCCTACGTGGAGTTCTACGACGATGAAACCGATCGCGAGCTGTGCTTCGACGTTGGTATTGCTACCGACAAACCCATTGCCTTCGGTACAGCCACCGATGCTACAGCACTTGAGAAGATTCGCAAGCGCGTGGCGGAGCTTCTCCAGATGAAGAAGTTCGTGGTAACCCTTGGTGGCGAGCACACGATTAGCGCCGCACCGATTGCTGCCCACCTCGAGCACTATCCGAAGATGAGTGTGCTGCAGTTTGATGCCCACTCGGATCTTCGTGAGAGCTACCAGGGATCGCCGTACTCCCATGCCTCGGTGATGGCGAGGGTTGCCGAGATGATGCCTCCAAAACGGATCACGCAGGTTGGCATTCGCGCGCTCTGCAGCGAGGAGCGGGCCTTCATCCGCGAGAACAAGGTCAATACGTTCTTCGCCTCGGCTCTGCACAAGGGTGATCATGGTAAGCACTGGGCAAAGAAGGTGGTAGCCACGCTTGGCAAGGACGTCTACATCACCTTCGACGTGGATGCGCTGGATCCATCGATCATGCCATCCACCGGTACGCCAGAGCCAGATGGACTCACCTACCACGAGGCCATCGAGGTAGTGCGCGAAGTGGTCCGAAGTGGTCGCCGCATCGTAGGCATGGACGTTGTTGAGCTGGCACCAGTAGCCAAGACACCTCATCCGGATCTGACCACGGCTCGGTTGCTCTACAAGATGTTGAATCTTGCCTTTACCAGTCTGCCCACGGGTACCAAGCGATGAACATGACCACGAACACGACCATGAGCATGACCACGGAGATCTTGCGCGAGCGGATGGCCGAGCTATCGAGCCTAGCTCCTCATGAACTGATCAGTTCGCCAGAGGCCGATGCCACGTGCGCAGCGTTTCTTGCTGCCCTGAATGTCGGTACGATTCGAGCCGCAGAGCCGATGGATGGATCCTGGACCGTCCATCAATGGGTCAAACAGGGGATTCTGACGCTCTTTCGCAAGGGGCGACTCCATGATGCATCCCCGGATGGCAGCTTCCCATTCTTCGATAAGGATACCCTGCCCCTGAAGCCCCTTACCCTAGCCGATCAGGTCCGTGTTGTGCCAGGGGGATCGGCCATACGGACGGGATGCTACGTTGCACCTGGCGTGATCTGTATGCCTCCGATGTACATCAACATCGGAGCGTACGTCGACGAGGGATCGATGGTGGACTCGCACGCGCTGGTTGGCACCTGTGCGCAGATCGGCAAGCGCGTGCACCTGAGTGCAGCCGCTCAGATTGGTGGAGTGCTGGAACCGGCAGGCGCCAGACCGGTGGTGATTGAAGATGATGTGATGGTAGGGGGCAATTGCGGCGTGTACGAGGGTGTACGCGTACGCAGCAGGGCTGTGCTGGGTAGTGGTGTGATCCTGAATGCCTCGACGCCCGTCTACGATTTGGTGCACGAGCGCATCCTTCGCAGCAGCGGCGATGTGCCTCTCGAGATTCCCGAGGGGGCCGTGGTGGTAGCTGGGGCGCGCACGATTGCCACGGACTTCGCCCAGACACACGGCCTGAGCATGAGCACTCCACTCATCGTGAAGTACCGTGACGAGAAAACGGATGCCCGAACGGCCCTAGAGCAGGTACTCAGGCAGTAGGATCGCCTTTTTCGCGGTTGAGCTGCACGGCTTTGCGAACAATCGATTCGAAGAGCTCACGATCCACGTCGTTCACGGCGCGAATGGTGATGTGGCGCATGGTTTGCAGCTCGCCGATCAGGCGATCGCTGAGATCTTCTAGCTCGTTACCGCGCCAGAAGCCGAGGTTGACGTGATCGCGGAAGGCCTTGATGTAGCAGATCGGCCCATCCAGCGTGTACACCGGTTGCGACCACATGATGTTTTCTGTGACGTCGTTGGCTTGGCTCTTGACGATGCCGCGGAGTGTCATCACCACTTCACGCTGCCAGCCGCGCAACTGCTTGATGTATCCATCAACGCTCGTGGCCACGGGTGCCGGCGCTGCAGGCATGATCGGTTCGTCGTCGGGGAAGTCCAGGGTGGCCTCGCCACGTGTGCGACGACGATCTAGAACGGATCCTCGCGGTGCACGCTCTTTCTTTTCCGGACGCTGACGTGGTTCACGTGGCTCACGTTGCGGCTTGGCATTCTGTTCAGATGCACTGGCCTGATCACCATTGGACTCGCCACCGGAAGTCTCTCCCTCTGGACGTTTCTTCTTCTTGCGACGCCGACTCTTCTTCCGTTCGCCGGATTCCGAACCGTCAGACTCGTCAGAGGCAGGGGCTGCCTCTGTGCCGTCAGCCGATGTCTCGCTTGGTTCAGGCGCTCCATCGCCCTGCGGGCGACGCTTGCCGCGACGTCGGCGGTTGCGACTGCGAGAAGAAGACTCGCCCCCTTCAGAAGAGGGCGAGGATGTTGATGCGGGTGCTACGTTTGGTTCTTGATCAGACATGCTCTGGACGGTCGTACGTTATGGTACAATCACAAGTCACAAATATACGGTTACCGTCGATGGCCTTGTGGTCGGCCGCGGCGGGACTTTTCACGTGATGGAGCTCGATGCTGATGGGGCTTGTCGCCTTGGCGCTGTGGTCGCGGAGCCGCGTCGGACGTCGGAGACGATGGTCCCGGATTGAACGGATGCTCCTGCACGAGCGGAATGCGCTGCTGAATCAGGTTCTCGATGTCGCGCACGTCGCGGTGCTCCTCCGGCGTGAAGAACGTCAGGGCCGCGCCCTCAAAGCCCGCACGACCCGTACGGCCGATGCGGTGGACATACGTTTCCGGTGAGTCCGGTAGGTCGTAGTTCACAACAACCGGTAGTTGGGAAATGTCGATGCCGCGCGAGGCAATGTCCGTGGCGATCAACACACGCACGCGACCGTCCTTGAACGAGCGTAGTGCACGCTCGCGTGCCGCCTGGGTTTTGTCTCCGTGCAACGCTACTGCGCGGATCTCAGCTTTTTCCAGATCCTCGGCGATACGGTCTGCACCGCGCTTGGTGCGGGCAAACACCAGCACTTGGGAGGAAATCTCTGTTTCCAGCAGGTGACGCAGGAGCTTCCGCTTGTCGGTCTTGCTCACTAAGTAGCGGCGCTGTTCGACGCGCTCGGCCGTGCTCGATACCGGTGCAACGGCAATGTGCGTCGGTGTGCGCAGGATCGACTCGGCAAGCGAGCGAATCTCTTCGGGAATGGTGGCCGAGAAGAACAGCGTTTGACGCTCCTTCGGAATACGCTCGATAATCCGCTTGATCTGTGGCATGAAGCCCATGTCCATCATGCGGTCGGCTTCATCAAGTACCAGCGTATGAACGTGATCCAGACGGACGGCACGTTGGTCGATCAGGTCGATGAGTCGACCGGGCGTCGCAATCACCACGTCGACACCCTTCCGCAGGGCATGGATTTGAGGGTTGATGCTTACGCCACCGTACACGGTAAGGTAGCGCGCACGCACACGCTTGCCGTAGGTCAGGAAGCTCTCGCCAATCTGAGCGGCAAGTTCACGCGTGGGTGCGAGCACAACCACGCTCGGTTCGCGCTTCTTGGATGGATCGTTGTGGAGCTTGGTGAGAATGGGCAGCGCGAACGCTGCGGTTTTTCCCGTACCGGTTTGCGCACAGGCAAACACATCATGGCCAGCAAGTACCATCGGAATGGCCTGCTGCTGAATCGGAGTTGGGGTAGTGTAGCCGGCAGCTTGCACGGCTTCTTTAACTGGCGCACACAGCGCCAAATCGGAAAAGGTCATTGACCTTCCTTCTGAGAGTGAATTGATCATGTCGGTTACGTCTTTCGCGCAGAAGCTGTTGTACAGCGCTCTCTGCTGTGCTTGCAACCGTGATCGTTTCCCAGATGACTCTGTTCTCAGGGAAGGGGGGAACCGGGGGCAGGTGAAAGAACACTCACCGAATAACTCACAAAGATACGAAGAACAGCGTCACCACCGTTACCGCAGTCCGGCGTTGATCTTTTCCAGGGCGCTGGCTCCGGGAATCAGGTCGACGTGTGTCAGCTTGTTGAGCGGCTCGCTGGTCGTGTGTAGAATCTCGTGCAGGTTCGGTCGGTCTTCATCCATATAGAGAAGGCCCGTGAGGATGCGTCCCTCGTCGCGCGCCGCATGCAGGGCACGCACGGCGGAGTTGCGATCCCGTGGATTCCAGTCGTGGGCCAGCTTCTCGAGAACAATCGTGGATCCATCGTGGAGCTCAACAGATTGGTGCGCACCATCGTCGTACGCCGTGGTGATTTCCGTACGTAGCGGGACAAGGTCGATCGTCGCCGTGGCTTCCATGTGGTCGCGTACCCAGTCGTAGCTCTTCGTAGACCCTGCATTGTTGTTGAACGTCACGCAGGGCGACAACACGTTGATGAACGAGAATCCTTTGTGATGCATCGCCGCCTTGAGCAATGGCACGAGCTGATGCTTATCGCCACTGAAGCTCTGTGCGACGAACGTTCCACCTAACTCGAGTGCCAAGCCTGCCAGGTCGATCGCATCGAAGGGGTTGACGCTACCGGCCTTGCTCACCGAGCCAACATCGGCTGTGGCAGAGTCCTGCCCCTTGGTCAATCCGTAGCAGCCGTTGTTCATCACGATGTACACCATGTTCAGGTTGCGTCGCACGGCGTGCACGAATTGCCCCATCCCGATCGACGCCGTATCACCGTCGCCCGACACCCCCAGGTAGATCAGATCACGATTGGCAAGGTAGGCACCGGTGGTGACCGAGGGCATGCGTCCGTGCACGGAGTTGAAACCATGCGAGTGACCTAGGTAGTAGGCCGGTGTTTTCGACGAGCAGCCGATGCCGGACATCTTCGCCACCTTGTGTGGCTCGATGTTCATCTCGAAACAGGCCTGCACGATTGCCGCACTGATGGAGTCGTGTCCACAGCCGGCACACAAGGTGGACAGGCCCCCTTCATAATCGTGCTTGGTGTAACCCAGTTCGTTACGAGGCAGTTCGGGATGACGGAAGGCGGGTTTGACGTAGGACATAGTGTATTACTCGCGATACTATGCGGTGGTGGATCGGGTGACGGATCGGGTGATAGACTTCGTGATGAAGTCTGCCGTGATGGGTTTGCCGTCGAAGTTCAGAACGGATACCAATCGATGCGGATCGATGCCCAGTTCAGCAATCAGTAACTGTCGCATCTGGCCATCCCGGTTCTGTTCTACCACAAAGATGCGATCGTGGGTTTCTACAAATGCTGCAACGTCCGCACCAAACGGGAACGCCCGCAAGCGGCACTGATCCAGGGGTTGTCCCTGTGCGGCCAAGAGGTCGGCGGCCTCCATCGCTGCTTGCGTTGTGGTACCGAAGTACAGCATGCCATCTCGCGTTGGTACGGCACTGTGATGGATCTCTGCCGCTGGCACGAGGGACTGGGCCGTGGTCCACTTCAGCGTGAGCCGCTCCATGTTGTCTTGATAGTCCTCGGACTTCTCCGTGTACACACCCATGCGTGTGCGCGATGTGCCACGGGCCACGTAGGCACCCTTCGTAGGGTGGGTACCGGGAATGGTGCGGTAGGGTATGCCGTCGCCGTCGGTGTCGAGGTACCTACCGTACTTTGGAAGGGCGTCGAGGTCCTCGGCCGTGAGCACCTTGCCCAGATCCAGTGAACGCGTGTCGTCCCAGTGGAAGGGGGCTGTGAGGTGATCGTTCATGCCCAGATCCAGATCGGTCATCACCATGATCGGCGTCTGCAAACGATCTGCCAGATCAAAGGCTGCAACGGTAAGGTCGAAGCACTCCGTAGGCGTGGACGGAAAGAGCATGGGATGTTTGGTGTCGCCGTGCGACGCATAGGCGGCCAGCGTGAGATCGGACTGCTGCGTACGTGTGGGCATGCCCGTGCTGGGTCCCACGCGCTGCACGTCGATCAGCACCACCGGGATCTCGGCAAAGTAGGCCAGTCCCAGAAACTCGTTCATCAGCGACACGCCCGGACCACTCGTGGCAGTAAAGGCCCGAGCCCCATTCCAGTTGGCTCCGATGGCCATGCCGATGGCGGCCAGTTCATCTTCGGCCTGCACAATGGCGTAGTTCCGAGTACCGTCGGGACGTACGCGCAGCTCTGAACAGTAGCTATCGAATGCTTCTGCTACAGATGTTGATGGCGTAATGGGATACCATGCCGCCACGGTAGCGCCGGCATACACCGCACCGAGAGCGCAGGCAGAGTTGCCGTCGATGATCACACGATCGCCGATCAGATCACGGCGCTCCACGCCAAAAGGCAGGGGATGCGGGAGGTGCTCGCGAACGTAGTCCACTCCGAGTTGCATCGCCTTGATGTTGGGTGGGATAAGTTTGGCCTTCGACGCGAACTGTTCGGACACCAGCTGCTCCAGCACGCCGAATTCGATGTTCAGGAGCGCCGAGAGTGCTCCCACGTACACCATGTTCTTGAACAGCAGGCGCTGACGGGGATCCTGGTACTCGGCAGTGCAGATCTGCATCATCGGAATACCAAGAAAGGTGATGTCTTCCCGTAGCATCTCTTCGTGCAGGGGCTTGGTGCTATCGTACATCAGGTAGCCACCAGGAACAACGCTGCGGATGTCCTCCACCAAACTCTGCGGGTTGACGGTCACGCAGAGATCTACACCGTCGCGCCGGCCGAGATAGCCCTGCTCGGACACTCGCACCTCGTACCACGTGGGCAGGCCCTGAATGTTCGACGGAAAGATATTCTTGGGCGACACTGGAACACCCATACGGTAGATGCTCTTGGCAAAGAGCAGGTTGGCACTGGCCGAGCCGGTTCCGTTGACGTTGGCAAAACGAACAACAAAGTCGTTCGTTCGAGAAGTGTGTGACATTACGACGCGGCTCCTGCTTTCGGTGAGTAGTACGAGAACAGCTGCATATCCCACGCTGAGGTGGGGCACCGCTCGGCACAGAGGCCACAGTGCAGACACACATCCTCGTCCTTGACCATCACGCGACCTGTTTTCAGCAGGTCGGACACGAGGAGATCTTGATGGGTGTTGGTGGCCGGAGCTGTCAAGCGCGTGCGGAGCTCCTCCTCCGGGCCATTCATGGTAAACGTGATGCACGACGTAGGACAGATGTCCACACAGGCATCGCACTCGATGCAGCGATTCTCGGTAAAGACCGTTTGTACGTCGCAGTTCAAGCACCGCTCCGCTTCGAGGAAGCCAGTGTGGGTATCAAAGCCCAGCTCCACTTCCACCTTGCGATCCTTGAGCGAGATGCTCTTATCGGCATGCGGTACCTTGAAGCGATCGTCTACGGTGACCATCGAGTCGTAGCTCCACTCGTGAATGCCCATCTTGGCCGACACGAGGTTGGTCATGGGATGGGGACGGACGTGAAGGGGCTTGCCCTGACAGAACAGGTCGATGCTGATGGCCGCCTGATGCGCTTGGGCCACGGCCGTGATGATGTTGGCCGGACCGAAGGCGGCGTCGCCACCAAAGAACACATGCTTGAGCGTTGACTGATACGTAATGGCATCCACCACCGGCATGTCCCACTTGCCGAATTCCAATCCAAGATCGCGTTCGATCCACGGGAACGTATTCTCCTGACCAATGGCAATGATCACGTCGTCGGCTTCGATGAAGACAGGCTCCTCTCCGGTGGACACCAGCTTGCGCTTGCCCTGTTCGTCGTAGACTGGTGCTACGCGATCGAAGAGCATCCCCACGAGCTTACCGCCCTTGACCACAAACTCGAGGGGTACGTGGTTGTCGATGATGGGAATGTCCTCGGCCAGCGCATCTTCTTTCTCCCACGGGGAGGCCTTCATCTCGGCAAATGGACTTCTCACCACCACCTTCACGTTGCTGCCTCCCAAGCGTCGTGACGTGCGGCAGCAGTCCATGGCAGTGTTACCACCGCCCAGCACGATCACGTTGGTACCGATGCTGTGAATGTGCTCGAAGGCTACCGACTGCAGCCACTCGATGCCGATGTGAATGTTGGCCGCGCCTTCTTCGCGTCCTGGAATCTCGAGGTTCCGTCCACGCGGTGCACCGGTACCTACAAACACGGCATCGTAGTTCTTGTCGAGCACCGATTGTAGCGAGCTCACGTAGTGGTTGAAATGGGTGGTGATCCCCATGTTAAGGATGTAGCCCACTTCGTCGTTCAGCACCTGCTCCGGCAGGCGGAAACTTGGAATCTGCGTGCGCATCATGCCTCCACCGGCAGGCTGCTCATCGTAGAGATCAATCTCGTATCCCAACGGGGCAAGGTCGCGTGCAACGGTCAACGACGCTGGTCCTCCACCAATCAGGGCAACGCGCTTTCCGTTCTTGGGAAAGGGGCCCTGCGGAATGTACTCCTGGAACAGGTCCTCATCGCGGTTGTCGGCCGATACGCGTTTCAACCTGCAGATGGCTACCGGTTCTTCCTTGTCCTCGAGACGGCCGCGCCGGCAGGCCGGCTCGCACGGGCGGTCGCACGTTCTGCCGAGCACGCCCGGAAACACGTTCGACTCCCAGTTCACGATGTAGGCTTCGGTGTACTTACCGGCGGCAATCAAACGGATGTACTCCGGCACCGGTGTGTGAGCCGGGCAGGCGTACTGACAGTCCACTACCTTGTGGTAGTACTCCGGATTCGACGTCTTGGTTGGTTCCATAGCTGCGACAGACCATGCTACTGAAGTGGTTGTAGTCGAAATTATCCAATCGCCAGAGCCGTAACAATCACCTTCGCCACATTCACGCCATCCATGGCAGCACTCACGATTCCGCCAGCATATCCAGCCCCCTCCCCACAGGGATAGAGGTTGGTCACGTGAACGTGTTGGTAGGTGGTACGATCTCGAGGAATGCGGACGGGGGAACTCGTGCGGGATTCTACGCCGACGAGTACGGCTTCGTTGGTGACGTAGCCCCGCATCTGCTTGCCAAACACCAACAGACCGCGACGCAGCCGCTCGCTAATGGCGGCTGGGAGGATGTCGTGCAGGTTGGTGGCAACGTGACCAGGGATGTAGGAGGTCTTGGGAATGGTGGTCGATGACCGGCCGTCGATGAAGTCAACAAGGCGCTGCGCTGGTGCTTCCTGGGTTCCATGACCACTGTGGGCAAAGGTGCGTTGTTCCACCTCCTGCTGAAAGCGCAGAGCCGAGAGGGGATCATCGGGGGAGTAGTGCTCGGGAGTAACCTCTACGACCATGCCGGAGTTGGCAAACGGCGAGTCCCTGCGGCTCATGGACATCCCGTTGACGACGATCTCGCCGGGCGCTGTGGCCGCTGGCACGATCAAGCCACCGGGGCACATGCAGAAGGAGTACACGCCGCGATCGGCCACCTGGCACGTCAGGCTGTAGCTGGCTGCCGGTAGGTGCGGGTTACGGGGCGTGTGGTGGTACTGCATCTCATCGATCAGTGGTTGCGGATGCTCCACACGCACGCCCAGAGCGAAGCTCTTGGCTTCGATGGCAATGTTCCGTGCTGCACACAGCTCGTAGATGTCGCGGGCACTGTGGCCGGTAGCCAGGATGACGGCATCACCAAGAACTTCGGAGCCGTCGGCGAGAACCACTCCGTGGATTGATGTTGGCCGCCCACCTAGTTGATTGAGCACAACGTCCACGACGCGCGCACCAAATCGAACTTCACCACCCAGACGCTCGATGGACTCGCGAATGTTCTGCACTACCTGCCACAGCTTGTTCGATCCGATGTGGGGATGGGCATCAACAAGGATGTCGGGTGTTGCTCCGTGGGCTACAAGTGTTTCGAGAATCCCGCGAATGTTCCCGCGCTTCGACGACCGCGTGTAGAGTTTGCCGTCCGAATACGTGCCAGCGCCCCCTTCCCCAAAACAGTAATTCGAATCGGGATCGACAATACTCTGCTGCATCAGCGCTCGTAGGTCACGGCGCCGGGCACGCACATCTCGACCTCGCTCAAGAACGGTTACGCGTGCACCATGCTGCACCAGCTCCAGCGCGGCAAAGTAGCCGGCAGGGCCCGACCCCACGATGATGACGTGCTTCCGTGGTTGAGAGGCCTGACTGGTGGGCGAGGTAGGGGGCTGAGTGGGAATGGCAGGTGTCGTCTCGTGCGTTGTCTCGTTCGTTGTCTCGTTCGTTGTTTCGTTCAGAGCCACCAGCATCCGCACAATCGGGTAGCGACCTCTGGCATCGATCGATCGGCGGACAAGGCGCAGTGATTGCAGCTGTGCGTGCGAGATGCCAGCAGCACGACAGGCCGCTCGTTCAACACTGGCCGTGTTGGCAGCTTCGTCGGGCGACAGAGCAAGTTCGACGGTTACGGGTGCGTTCACAGGAGCATTCACGGGAGTAATCACGGGAGTGCAAAATAGCTGATCGGCACCGACCTATTTTTGAGGATGAAGGTTTGGGATGCCGTGATTCTGGGTGCTGGCGCTGCTGGCTTGTTCTGTGCGTCGAGACTCGCTCAGCGCGGCCTGCAGGTGTGCGTCCTGGAGCACAATACTGCACCGGGCAAGAAGATCCGCATCAGCGGCGGTGGTCGCTGCAACTTCACGAACATTCACACTACGTATCGGTGCTTTGCATCGAGCAATCCCGACTACGCGCGATCGGCGCTGGCGCGGTACACTCCCCAGGACTTCATCGCCCTGGTGGAGAGCTACGGAATTGCTTGGCACGAGAAAACACTCGGCCAACTGTTCTGCGATGGTTCCGCCCAACAGATCATCGACATGCTGGTGGCCGAGTGCAGGAGTGCTGGAGTCACGATTCACCTCGGTGTGGCCGTGCAGTCCGTGCGCAAACCAGACGGGTTTGTCGTACAGACGTCCAGTGGCGAGGTGCATGCCCATCGGGTAGTTGTTGCTACGGGTGGTTTGTCGATCCCGTCACTGGGGGCCACCGGACTGGGCTATCAGATTGCCCGTCAGTTTGGTCACCGTGTGATCGAGCCCGAACCGGCGCTCGTTCCACTGGTCTTCAACGAACAGTGGCAGCAGTCGTGGGGCAGTCTTGCCGGCGTAAGCGTGGCTGTAGAGGCCCATACCGATGGTCCTGCATTTCGAGAGCAGATGCTGTTCACCCATCGTGGACTCACCGGACCGGCCGTTCTGCAAGCGAGCACGTACTGGCACGATCACGGTTCGGTAGCTATTGATCTGCTTCCAGAACTTCCGGATGCTGAGGCGTGGTATCAACACCACCGCTCTGACCGCCGCATTGTGCGGAACATCCTGGCCGATCACCTGCCACGCCGCTTGGCCCAACACATAGCCGATCCACGTCTCGACGCACCCGTTGGTGATCAGAAGAAGGCCGATGTTCTGGATGTGCTGCATACCCTGAAGCATTGGCTGGTGGTGCCCTCCGGCACGGAGGGCTTCGCCAAGGCCGAGGTCACTCGTGGCGGCGTGGACACCACGGAATTGTCATCCAAAACCATGGAGTCAACACTCGTTCCGGGCCTGTACTTCATCGGTGAGGTGGTAGACATCACCGGCTGGCTGGGTGGCTACAATTTCCAGTGGGCTTGGGCGAGCGCAGCGGCCGTTCCCGGCTGACGCCGGGAACGACGCCGGGAAAAGGTTTTCCCGGCGTGGTCTTGTCTTCGTGTTGTCGCTGTCTACGGCAACAGCCGCTCGATCACCGCCTGGTGCTCGGGAAACTGCTGCAGCATCGTAGCACGGTCGGCCAGTTCAAAGTCTACGAAGTCGAAACCGGGGGCAACGACGGCGGTGATGAGCAGGAAGCCGTTGTTGTCGTTCACCGTTGCTCCAAACCACACGTTGGCGGGAATCAGCACCGTGCGGTCGCCATCAGGACCAATCACGAGCTCGCGATAGGCACCCGAGGCATCGATGATGTGAATGGTGGCGGAGCCCCCTGCATGCCACATCCAAAGTTCGTCGTTCAGGAGGCGGTGGAACCGGGAAATGTCGTGCTGGCCAAGGGCAAAGTAGATCGCCGTGCTGGCTGCACGAGGGCCGTTCGGCGTGTGTACCGTGGTGGCACTACGGTAGATCTCGCGGTAGAAGCCACCTTCTGGATGAGGTTCCAGCTGTAACTCTGCGACCACCGAGGCCAGTTGGGAGGCAAGCTGTGAGGCATGTGGTGTAGCAGACATTATCGAGCAGGGACACTGCAGATGGTGGAGTATTCGGCGTGTGCTGCCGTTTCGTGCTGATGAATGTAGCTGTCCATCAACTCAATGGACCGGACCTCCCAGCGTGGTCCTTCGAACTCGGCGTGGTTGTCCAGCCAGCGCGCTACATCGGCGGAATTGGCATCCTTCAACCGGGCAATCGTCAGGTGGGGATATGTGGGGCGATCCGCCGGTGCAAAGCCCGTCATCAGCACGATGTCCTCCACGTCGGCAATGAGTCGATCCAGAGCGTCGTTCTCCTGCAACCCCAGCCACAGCACATTCATCCGCTTGTCGGCACGAAAGGCAGGGAAGGTACCAACTCCATGCAGGTCGAGTGGAAAGGGGCTGAACCGCACGGTGGAGAGTACGGCGGCTAACTCCTCCATGCGGTCGCTATTGGCCGAGCCAACAAACCGCAGCGTGATGTGCCACTGATCCGGCGGCGTCCACCGCGCACCATCAATACCCTGCAGCAACGGCTGCACGGCCGCTACGATATCGGGATCCGGTGTGATCGAAACAAAGAGTCGGTGCATAAGCGGCCTCGAGAGGACTCGAACCTCCGACCCACGCTTTAGGAAAGCGTCGCTCTGTCCAGCTGAGCTACGAGGCCATGCCGTAGTGGCGTTGTGTGCAATGCGGGTTGTACGCGGTTTAGTTCACGCTTTCGGTACCAGACAGCAGGTGACGGTCGCCAGAGGTTTCTTCTTGGCGGTGCATGAGGTACACGGCCACGATGGCGCGTAGTTCCTCGACGTCGATGTCGGTGTCGTGGCCCATCACCATGGCTCGCTCGATGATTTGTTCGAGATCCTCGTTGGAAAGGAAGCCCAGGTTGCGGTACGACAGCAACATGCCCCATGCGTCGGGAGTGATGGTTTCCTCCTCAAGGCCATGCAGCATCCGGAAGGAGTCGTTGTGCGATTCCTGCGTGTTGTCGGCCCCCTCCATGATCCACGAAAACGCTGCCGAGATCTCGCCATCGGTGTAGCCCTGACGGCTTAGCTCGGCAACGTCGATCTTTGCCAGTGGTGTACCCTTGGCGCGGGCACCCATCACGTAGGCAATGATCTCCATGATGCGCTCAACGGTGTATCGATCGTTCATAGGCGGGCAAGATATCGATTCTCTCGGTGATGCATTGCCGTACGAAGCTCGTCGGTGGCGTCGTCGTAGCCGGCAATGTGTAACGCCCCGTGGACGGCCAAGCGGCACAATTCGTTTGTGAGCGTAACCCCAAAGCGTTCGGCGTTGCGTTTTGCTGTGTCGATGGAGATGTAGATCTCGGCTTCGATAGGGGGCTCTTCGACCACGGGAAACGTGATCACGTCCGTAGCCGAGCCGTCGTTGAACCACTGCTTGTGCATCTTCTTGATGGTGGCATCGTCCACGAGGATGATGCCCACGTCGCCGTGACGGACTCCCTCGCCGCGAAGCGCTAGGGTAGCCCCTTTCACCATGAGGTCCTTGCCCCTGTAGCGGGCGCCCGAAGCATTGGTGAGCGTAACGGTTAGCATACGATCACCACGCTATGATGATACCGTGAGGTTGTCAGCCAGGGCAATCTGCACCGTGGCCATCAGGAGGGCGGGATCGAGCTTCACCAGATCTGCGCCGAGCAGGTCGCGCCGTACGTTGGCAAACTGCGAACACGTGCAGGAGGTCCCAATCACCATGCTTGAGACGGTACCCTGGTGGTTGGCATGTTGAGCCAAGAACATCACTTCATCGGGTTCCATGCATAGGTAGTGCGATACGCCGTGTAGCTCCACGTATCCTGCTGGTGTCTGCACCGACACCACCAGCGACGGTGTACCATCTGGTAGGGTAGCGGTCGACAGCGTGATGGCCAGCGTGCGGCCGGGGCTGTCCGATGCGGAGAGGTGCCAGAACCACGTGCGCTCATCCGGATGCTGCGCAGTGCCCAGGATGGCCTCAAGGGCGATGATGTCGGCCGGTGTTGCAACCATGCCCGCAAAATACGAAGCGCGACCATCCGTAGATTGCACGCATGATATCTCGCATGATCATCCGTGTGGTTCTGTGTGTGCTGATGGTAGCATCCGTCAGTGGTGCAGGTGCTGTAGCTCAGAAGCTCCTGATCCCGATGGATCTGGAGCAAACGAACCACCTGAAGGCCTACGGCATCGCCTACCTTGCCCTGACGAAGGATGTTCCGGTGGACTGGCTCCTGAACTACCGCGGTGGTTCGTTTATGATGGACGCTTCCTCCGAGCTGGTCAACGAGTGCCGGATCCGTGGTGTGTCCTTCGAACAGGTGGGTGGCGCATCGGCTGCTGCGATCTATGCCGAGGTGCAAGCCGAAGGGAGTAATACGGAGGTGGTCCGTCTTGAGAAAGCGCCGCGCATTGCCGTGTATGCTCCGCCGGGCTTCCGTCCGTGGGATGATGCCGTAACGATGGTGATGGAGTATGCCGAGGTGAAGTACGACAAGCTCTGGGATGAAGAGGTGATGGCCGACTCCCTTGGCAAGTACGACTGGCTGCACCTGCACCACGAGGACTTTACCGGGCAGCACGGCAAGTTCTTTGCATCGGCGTCGGGACAGGCATGGTACATTCAACAGGTAGCCCTGCTGGAATCCACGGCCCGCAAGTTGGGCTTCACCAAGGTGAGCGACCTGAAACACGCCGTGGTCGAAAAGATCAGCGACTTCGTGTCGGCAGGGGGCTTCATGTTCGCGATGTGCAGTGCTACGGATACGTACGACATTGCCTTGGCAACCCTGAAGACCGACATTGCCGATGCCGTGTTCGACGGTGATGGTGCCGACCCTCAGGCCAATTCCAAACTCGAGTACGATCGCTGTTTCGCGTTTCAAGATTTCAAGGTGTCGCTCAATCCGTATGAGTATGAGTACTCGGACATCGACGTGGACATCAATCAGGTGCTGGCCACCGAGGCCAGCGATTTCTTTACGCTGTTCGACTTCTCGGCGAAGTACGATCCCGTGCCTACCATGCTCACGCAGTGCCACGTAAACGTCCTGCGCGGCTTCTTGGGCCAGACCACTGGCTTCCGCAAGAAGCTGATCAAGCCCTCCGTGACGATTCTTGCCGAGCGTGAGGGCACCGATCAGGTACGCTACATCCACGGCAACGTGGGCCGTGGTACGTTCACGTGGTATGCCGGCCACGACCCCGAAGACTACCGTCATGCCGTGGGCGATCCACCAACGGATCTGGCCCTCCACCCTCGTTCACCGGGCTACCGCCTGATCCTGAACAACATCCTGTTTCCGGCCGCAAAAAAAAAGAAGCAGAAGACCTAACCTCGCCTGACGTCCTCGATCCACTGGGAGCAACGGCTGGGGAGTAGGGGGCGATCCCCCACCCCACACCCTGTAGCGGATGCGTTGAAGGTGTTCTGGGCGATCTGAGGTGTCGCCGCAGTTGTCGAAACCGCAGCGCGTGCGTTCTTCCTCCTACATCATGATTCGATAGGGAGCAAGCAACGACAAAGGCCAACGACGTGGACCAATGACATGGGCCAATGACTCACATTAGGTACTCAGTTCATGGTGAGCTGGCGCAGTTCAATCACCACCTCATTGTAACGGAGGAGCACGTCTAAGCGGC